>JALWBK010000056.1:2390-12565 GCA_027037155.1 bacterium
ATCTCCTCGCTTAATGGAATTCTTCCCAAAAGCTCAATCCCTTCCCTTTGACAATAATCTTCTATTTGCACGCAGCACTCCTCACTAACGTCAAAGCGGTTGATAACCGCATAAATACGAACCCCAAAGTGCTTGGCAAGCTCCACTATCCTCTGCATATCATGGACACCACTAACGGTAGGTTCGGTAACCACAACCACATCGGTAACACCTGTTATTGAAGAGATAACTGGACAGCCTATGCCTGGAGGTCCGTCAATGAGGATCAAAGGTATTCCAAGTTCATCGGCAATCTCCCTAGCCCTGTTCCTGAGCGTAGTTATCAGCTTACCGGAATTCTCCTCTCCAGGATGGAGCCTTGCGTGAAGCATCAGACCAGCTCTTGAATCTGCTACGAACCAGCTACCTGACTCCCTCTCCTCCAATACCACTGCCTGCTGTGGACAGGCAAAGTAACACAAAGCACATCCCTCACAGGAAAACTCATCAACCCTATAGCTCTCATCTATCGCATCAAAACGACAAAGCTCCCTGCAGATACCACATCTATCACAGAGCTCATCTCGTATAACAGCCACTTTAGAGCCTTTGAACGTGTAAGCTTCAAGAACCCTGGGGTTCAAAATTATGTGAAGGTCAGGGGCGTCCACATCGGCGTCTACCACCACCTTGTTAGGCGAAAGAAGGGCAAAACAGGATGCCAACGTGGTCTTTCCGGTTCCCCCTTTCCCGCTAACCACAGCTATCTGCCTCAGCATCCCATCTTCTCCTCAACCCTCTCCAGAATCTCCCTAAAGAGATCCTCCATCTCCCAAGCAGCCTCCACCATGGGAACTCCCCTGGAATAGCAACTGGCTATTTCTGAATCATAGGGCAATGAAGCGATAAGCTCCAATCCCTCACTCTCACAAAAGTCCGAGATCAAACTCTCTTCCACAAGTCCCCTTTTGTTTTCTATGACACCAAAGGGAACACCTATCTCTCTCAAAAACTCCACCACAAGTGTGAAGTCGTGAAAACCAAAAACCGTAGACTCTGCTACAACCAAAATGTAATCGCATCCTTTAACCGCTTCCACCACCGGACAAGTAACACCGGGAGGAGCATCTACAATCACAAAAGGTGAATCCTTAGGAATGCTCCTTCTCAACTCCCTTATGAGAGGCGTACCCATCGCCTCCCCCACGTTAAGCCTGCCTCCAATAAAGCGAATGCTTCCCCGCACTCCTATCTCTATTACACCTATGGGTTTTTCGTCCTCCTTTATGGCATGCCTCGGACACACGTAAGCACAGGTACCACAGCTATGGCACAACTTATCAAAAACCACGACACTCCCAGGTAGCACCATAATAGCATTGAACTGACAGGCCTCTGCACACCTTTTGCAGTAATCACAGTTATTCTGATCCACCACCGGTACCTTTTTAAAAACCTCCCTGCGAGACGTCATCTGGGGCGAAAGAAGCAAGGCAGCGTTGGGTTCTTCCACATCCGCATCCACCAAAACACCTTCTCCCTTTACCAAAGCTAAGGAGACAGCTATACTCGTTTTCCCAGCCCCTCCTTTGCCGCTTAAGACAGCTATTCTCATCTATCTTCTAACCTCCTAACCCTCTCTTCCAACTCATCGACTTTCTTCTTCAACGCTTCCACCTCGGTTTTCAAGTTAGTGCCTGTCTCTGCGTTCTCACCCTTTGATTCAGTTTTAGACAACACTCCATCCAAAAACCTCTGCACTGCTTCCTTTACAGTAATTCCCCCTACTCCCGTCACGATCCTAATACCCGCTGCCTCCAGAGCCTGCATAGCGTTAGGACCGACATGACCTGTTATGACCACCTTTGCCCCTTTATCTGCCACCAACTGTGCAGATCTTATCCCTGCACCTCCCGTAGCATCTACATTGGGATTCTTCACGCTCTCAACATCCATAGTCTCAGTCTCCACAAAGACAAAAAACTGAGCACGTCCAAACCTGGGGTCTATCTCCGCATCAAGCCCCCGTGAAACAGCTGTCACACACACCTTCATGGATCACCTCCTCAATGAGAACAAAATGTTGAGTCAAAATCCTCACCGCTCAATATTCGAGACAGAACATCCACCACTCTTCCCTCAACGCCTGCCACAGGTTCTATCCCATAACTTTTAAAGAACTGCGCCGCCCTTTCTCCCATACCACCTGCCACCACCATCTCGGCACCATTTTCCGCGACAAACCTTGGCACTAATCCAGGACCATGCACATTCACGTAAGGGTTGGGCTTTGCCTCCACAGACACAATTTCGCCATCGTTATCCAGCTCCACAAACAGAAAATAAGGCGCTCTTCTAAAGTGAGGACATATACGGGAGTTCAACCCTTCATTAGCCTCCACCGCAAAAGCTATCTTCATGCTCTCCCTCCCATGAGTCTTGAAGTACTCACAGTCAATCCTATCTCCTAAAGAACACCCAACCGCTCTCCAACAAGGAACAACATCTAACAAACGTCTGACCCCAGCTATGTTTATACCCTCCTCCAATAAACGCCTGATACACTTTAGAAGCTGCACTTGCTCCCGGGTATAGTACCTCCTACCCCCAATCCTTTGAGGTCTCACAAGCCCTTGCCTTTCGTAAATGCGCAGCATCCTCGGATGAACACCCAACATCCTACTCACAACGCCTATGGGGTACAACTCTCTCATGTACATATTATTTCAATATATGCTGACAATAATATTGTCAATTACATTCCTTTGACAGCGACACCGGTTCCCGGTATCCTAAGAGGGGAGTAGAAGATGAAACCCCAGATTCCCGATGAGTTTTGGACAAAACTGGAGCAGTACACCAGAAAGTACAGTGGCCTTGCAGCCGAAATGATCATAGAAGATGCTCTATCCAGCATGGGCAAAAGTTCGTATCAAGAGATATCAATTCCAGAAGTGCCTGTTTTTCTTGACAAATTAGCCGATAGGTTGAGTCACTTTGCGTCTCCCAAAACCAGTGAAAATTACAGAAAGAAACTAATAGACCTATTCAATCAAACGTTTCTCTCTCTTTAACAGCCTCCCCAAGCTCCCCAAAGAACACATATTGACAAAACACCTCTCAAGGACTTTAGTAATGTGAAATCAGTACAAATTTGGGAGAGGGACGTTGAAGAAGATCTGGGAGATATTTTCATCTATCAAAACCGCTATAGTACTGTTCTTTCTCATAGCCACCACCTCTATCATAGGGACTATCATCAAACAACAGCCCACCCCCGAAGGATACGAAAAGCTGTATGGCCCTACCTTCACCAAAGTAATTAAAGCCCTTGAGCTTTACGATATGTACCACTCCTGGTGGTTCCAGCTCCTTTTGATTCTTTTCGCTTTAAACCTCATAATCTGCTCTATAGATAGACTTCCCAGGATACTTAGATTCTTTAAGAGGGAGACCAGAATAAAGGAAAGAGATTATCTCAACTCCCTTCCCATCAAATGCCGGCACAGAGCAAAGAACCTCACCCCTGAACAGGCAAAAGAAAAGGTCTTGTCAATACTGAAAGAGAAAGGCTTCTCCCCCAGTGAAGAGGAAAAACAGGGAGAGAGCCTGTATCTATTCTTTGAAAAGGGCGTGATTAACCGACTGGGCGTTTACATTACCCACTTCTCCATCCTCTTGGTGCTCATAGGCGGGCTAATAGGCAGTATCTTTGGATTCACCGGCTACATAACCTTAGTTGAAGGGGGTAAAAGCAACAATGTCGTCTTAAGAGGAGGCTTCTCCAACAAACCACTTCCTTTCGAGATTGAGTGCGATAAATTTGAAGTCCAGTTCTACAAAAACAGACCCGATGTACCCAAAGAATACACAAGCTACGTGAAAGTCATTGAAAACGGCAAGGCCGTAAAAAGCGCCAAAATAGAGGTAAATCACCCTCTGGTACACAGGGGCATATACTTCTACCAATCTTCTTACGGGGTCTTCTCTTCCGAAAACGGCCTTTTAACTGTAAAGATAAGGGACAAGCGCACGGGAGAGGTTAGAAAAGTACAACTACGTGTTGGAGAAACCCAAAAGGTCCCCGATATGGGCATAGAGGTAAAGCTCATCGCCTTTTACCCCGACTTCGTAATAACCGAGGAAGGACCGACCACAAGGTCCCAAGAGTTAAGAAACCCAGCAGCATTAGTAGAGATCAAGAAAGGCAACAGCACTATCAAAAGCTGGGTTTTTGCCTTCTTCCCCAATGTACACGAGAAGAAGAGCGATTACGAAGTAAAGTTTGTGAGCTTCAAGCCCGTATTCTACACGGTGCTTCAGGTCAGCAAAGACCCAGGAGTGTGGCTTGTATGGATAGGCTGCATCCTGATGATCGTTGCAATAATGATCACCTTCTTCTACCCACACAGGCGTATCTTTGTCTGGATAACTCCTCAGAGCAAAGGCACAGAGATCGCCTTGGGCTTCTCCACCAACAGAAACCAAGAAGCCTTCAAGAGATTGGCTGAAGAGGTGTGCGAAAAAATCAAAAAAGAGCTATGAGGTGCTAAAATGGTGAAAGATACAGTATTTGTGGCCTACGCTACATTCACAGCTCTTGGCTCCTTTGTGTTCTATCTCAGTTACTTGGTCACCAAATCCGAAAAGGTAGGTAAAATAGGAACCCTTCTTAATGTTGCCACAGGATTACTGCTCACCGCATCCATGGTAACCAGAACCTACATAACCATACAGAAAGGGTGGGGACACGCCCCTTTCACAAACCTCTATGAGTCCATGGTCTTTTTCGGATGGTCAATATCGGTGTTGCTATTGCTCTTTGAACTTAAGTACAAAAACAAAACCTTGGGCACCTTTGTGACCCCATTCATATTCATCATCCTCGCCTATACCTCGTTAGGCGGGCCAGGCATAAACACCGAAGTAGAACCCCTCATACCAGCCTTACAGAGCAACTGGCTAATAGCTCACGTCATCACCGCTTTTCTATCCTACGCCGCCTTCGCCGTCTCCTGCGGTGCCAGCATCATGTACCTGCTAAGGGTAAACAAGACAGGTGGATTCTGGGACAGGCTCCCCTCTGCAGAAACCTTAGACGAGATAAACTACAAAGCCGTACTCATAGGATTCCCACTTTTGACCCTCGGTATTGTCACTGGAGCCGCTTGGGCTCACTATGCTTGGGGCTCCTACTGGAGCTGGGATCCCAAGGAAACATGGTCGCTGATCACCTGGTTCATATATGCAGCCTTTCTGCACGCAAGGTACATGAGGGGATGGAGAGGAAAGAAGGCAGCGTTTCTATCCATAGTAGGCTTTGCAGCAGTGCTGTTCACCTACCTTGGTGTCAACCTGATAATATCAGGGCTTCACAGCTATGCATAACGAAAGCTGGAAGACAAAGGCCCAGCAACATCTTGCCCCCACCTACGCCCAGTACCCCATAGCCATAACCAGGGGGCAGGGATGCTATGTATGGGACGCCAACGGCAAACGATACCTTGATTTTGCCACAGGTATTGCCACCGTCTCCTTAGGACACTGCCATCCCAAAATAGTAAATGCCTTAATAGAACAAGCCAAAACTTTGTGGCACGTCTCAAACCTATACTACATTCCATGGGAGATAGAGCTTGCCGAAAAGCTTAACCAACTTACCTTCTCTAGTGCCGTATTCTTTTGCAACTCTGGCGCCGAAGCCAACGAGGCTGCAGTTAAATTCGCCAGATTGTGGGGTAAAAAACATAAAAATGGTGCCTACAAAGTCATAACCACCACCAACTCCTTCCACGGCAGAACTCTAAGCATGATTGCCGCCACAGGACAGGAAAAGGTGAAAAGAGGATTTGAACCGCTTCCATCGGACTTTGTACACATTCCCTTCGGAGATGCAAAGTCAGCAGAAGAGGTCATAGACGAAAAGACTGTGGCCATTATGGTAGAGCCTATACAGGGCGAAGGTGGGGTTATCGTTCCACCTGACAACTACCTAAAGGAGCTTAGAAACTTATGTGACAAACACAACCTACTTCTGATCTTAGATGAGGTACAGACGGGTGTGGGAAGATGCGGAGCACTCTACGCTTACCAGCTTTACGAAGTAGAACCAGACATATTCACCTCAGCAAAGGCTTTGGGTAACGGCTTCCCCATAGGGGCGTGTCTTGTAAATGAGAAAGTAAAAAGTGCCATAACCCCAAGCTCTCATGCCTCTACCTTCGGCGGCAACCCTTTAGCAACAAGGGTTGCCTTAGAGGTGATTAAAGTTATCATGGAAGAAAACCTTTTAGAAAACGTTTCAAAAATGGGTAAATACCTTAAAAAGGAGCTTTCCCGCATCCCCAAGATAAAAGAGGTACGGGGGAAGGGGCTGCTGATAGGTGCAGAGGTAGAAGACAATCAAGGGGTAGTGAAAAAAGCCCTTGAGAAAGGACTGCTTTTAGTTCCTGCGGCCAACAACGTGGTGCGCCTTCTTCCACCGTTGAACATAACCCAGAAAGAGTGCGACAAGGCCCTTGAGATATTAGAGGATGTGCTAAGATAAAGCGCTCTTTATACGCCTGACGATCTCGGGAAACTCATATTCTCTGATCTTCTGCCCATTTTTGGTAACGTAAAAAGTGTCCACTGCCCGATTCCCTTCGGTGCTCACCTTTGCCATGTGCACTTCAAGCCCCAAGGACAGAAACTCCCTCATCAGTATGTACAGAAGTCCCATCCTGTCCTGAGTCTTCACCTCAACCACAGAGAAGTTAGGAAGAAGATTGTTGTTGAGCCTCACCTTGGTCTCCATCTTGAAGACCTTCTCTTTCTTGGAAAGCCTCACGTGCCTCTTCCTTATCTCCTCTTCAACATCCACCCTTCCCCAAATGGCATTCTCCACCGCTTTAGCCACATCATCCATCAAAGATTTGCTCTTAACTGGAGAAAAGTCTAACGATGTGACCTCAAACACATAAACCCGTATCCCATTGGAACAGGTTATAAGGTAAGCAGACTGTATATTTAGCCTTCTGGAAGAGATTATACCCACAACCTTGCTCACATCCCCTTGAGAACTACCATCCACCACCACAAGGCGGCTGATACCCTCCACCTCCTCAAAACACCAGGACACAGAAACTCCTTTAGAAAGGGCTTCTTTCATGCCTCTAACCACCACTGCAAGCACATCAAGAGACAGAGAAACCAGGTTCTCTTTAGGAATCACCCTGACGAACTGCTCTATCTCCTCTAAATTCATACCACCGCCCAACCTGCGGTAGAGCTCTCCCACCAGTATGCGGTAGTTGATGGGCGCCTCTTCCCTTTTAGCAGCATCCGAAAGTAGCATCTCTTTTGTTCTGAGATAAAGAGAATGCAGCAAGGCAGCCTTCCAGTCGTTCCACAAGTCCGGCGCTATGGCAGAGACATCACCGTAAGTCAGAACATATAAAAAATCCAGTCTCTCGAGATTCTCCACTATAGAGGCAAAGGCAGCCACCGTTCTGATGTCTGAGACATCCCTCCTAAAGGCAAACTCAGACATAACCGTGTGGTTTCTCACAAGAAAGGTGACAAGCTCTATCTCCTCTTCAGAAAAGCCCATAGACTGCAAAACATCCGAAGCGATCCTTGCTCCCCGGGCCGAATGTCCCCCACCTTTCCCCTTGCCGATATCGTGTAGGAGAAGCGAAATGATGAGGATGTACTTCCTACGGGCATCAAGAAGAGCCTCGTATATCCTCTTTAAATCCGCATACATAGGCTCCTCTCTCTTAGGAAGGCTCTCCACGTTCTTTATGCTCAACAGTGTATGCTCATCCACGGTAAATTTGTGGTAAAGGTCAAACTGCATAAGACCCGTTATCTTTCCAAACTCTGGAATCAGCCTTTCAAGAAAGCCTATCTCGTGCAGAAAGCTCAACGCCTCATAACTGCGGGGATGATTCAAAAGGGCAACAAACGCCTCTCTGGTCTCATCTGAATACATGGTAGCCTCTCTCCAGTGAAGAGGAGGAACCCAGAACCCCCTGTAAAACTCCTCAAAGTCCACCCCCTCATCCAAAAGACGCACCACCTCTTTTATAAACTGAGCCGGTGTCTCAAAACGCTCTTCCAAAAGGCATCTCACAGGATGCAAAGAGACAGAAACCTCCGGGAAAAAGTCCTCTTTAGTTCTTAACAGAAAGGCCTTAGTAACCCTCTTCACATTCCTCACGTGGTTGTAAAAGTCCCTCATAAAGTACTCAACACCCAAAAGCCCTCTGGTATCACGATAACCAAGCTGATAGGCAATCTCCGGCTGCATATCTATGGTCAAGATATCGCTCTTTCTTCCCCTTTTCTCGTGCACGGCGTTTCTCACACGCCATATAAAATCCCTGGCGTCCTCAAGGGTTTGGTACTCAAGCGGCGTCAACAAACCCTTCTTCTTCAAATCCGCAAAGTCAAAGACACCGTAAAGCTCTTTGCCCAACCAATAGCAGGTGTGAAGGTCCCTTAAACACCCAGGGCTCTCCTTCACGTTGGGCTCCAAAAGGTACATGGACGAACCGTAGCGATGATGCCTCTCCTCAAGCCAGCTATCCATGATCCTGTAAAAGGAGGAAGGATCCTGCCCGAGCAGCTCCCTTTTAAGCCTTCCCATAAACACATAGTAGGTGGTAAAGCTTCCACCTAAGAGCCTGGCATCAAGATACGAGCACTTTGTAGCATCGTCCTCCTTTGCCAAAGCCAAGGCTTCGTCCACACTCCTGTAAGAATGGCCCACATCTAAGCCAAGATCCCATAACACTTGAACTATCAAGTTAATGGACTCCTCCTCCGCTTCCGAAAGGGGAGTGCGCCACAAAAACATTATGTCAAGATCGGAACAGAGGTTGAGCTCTCTCCTTCCATACCCTCCCAAAGCCACAACGGCGTAAGAAGGAGAAACCTTGAGAAAAGCCTCCTTCAAAACCTCCCTGATTATCGCGTCTATCTCCTGGGTGTACAATGTTACCTGAAACCAGCCCCTAACACCGCTCTTGTTCCACTCAACGATCCTTTTCTTTGCCCTTTTTATAGCCTCTCTGTAGCCTTTAACCTTCTCCTCTATTGAGCGCATCCACAATCACCCCTTCCCTAATACCCCATTCACTAACCACCATCTCATCGGCATTGAAAAATTTCAAGGTCTCCACCACCATTATAACGCCCACCACTATCAAATCTTCTCTACCCTTTTCCATACCTGGAATATTCAAGCGCTCGGCAGAAGTCATGGAAAGAAGCCACTTCTTCATCTCTTCAAGCCTGGACAAAGATAACCTGTACCCATGCACCCTTTCAGGATCGTATTTTACCATCTTCATATCTATAGCTGCCAGGGTGGTGGGCGTGCCTGCCGTTCCCACAACCACTTTCCCCTCACATTCCTTCATATCAAGCGTGTTTAGAAGCTCCCTCACCCGATCTTCCACAGCTTTCACCTCTTCAGGTAACGGTGGATCGCTGTGAACAAACTCCTCTGTCAGCTTAACCACTCCCATGCCAAGGCTTTTGGCTTTCAAGCCATTGCAGGCACAGATATACTCCGTGCTACCTCCTCCTATATCAAAAACCACGAATCCATCCTCCAAACTCAAACCGGTTTTAACCCCAAGATAGGTTAGGTAGGCTTCCTCCTCTCCAGTTATGACCCTCACCCTCCAACCAACCTCCTCTTCCACCATCTTCACAAATACACCCCCATTTGCAGCCTCTCTCACCGCAGCAGTGGCAACAGCAAAGACCCTTTCCACCTTCAGCTCCTCACACCTTCTTTGAAACCTCTTAAGAACATCAAGAGTCCTTCTCATAGCCCCTTCTTTCAACCTTCCAGTCTTTGAAAGCCCCTCACCCAAACGTACAACAGCTCTGTCTGTAGCGAGCCACTCAAAAGAATCTTCCCTTGCCTCCACCACCAGTAAGCGAACAGTGTTCGTCCCGATGTCAACACTGGCCAACCGCATAGTGCACCTCCTGAAAAGAAAAGCGTTGACAAGACTTTTGATTGGTGGCTATTTTATCAAAATAGAAAATTTTTGAAAGGAGGAAAATATGGGCAACTTGATACTTTACGAGGAGAGGGAACAGGTAGGCATCATAACCTTTAATAACCCTGACAAGAGGAATGCCCTCACCAAAGAGATGATAATTGAGACCAGAAAGCTTTTAGAGAAGATAGGTGA
>JALWBK010000057.1 GCA_027037155.1 bacterium
GCGTGGGATGAGGCAACCCAAAAGGCAAAAACAAAGCAAAGTAAAAACCTTATCATTAGAACATCACTCTCAAAAGAATGTTCACAAGTACCCCTGCTGCCACATCGTCTATAACCACTCCCCATCCACCGGGAAGTGCCTCAAGCTTCTTAAAGAGACCAAGTTTATAGATATCAAAAAACCTGAAAAGCAAAAAGGCATCAACTACGCTCCAGAAAGAGAGCTTTACCCCCCAAAGGGCTATCCACATCCCCAAGACCTCGTCCACAACAATCTTGGAGCTATCCTCTTCACCAAACAGAGTTGAGGACTCGGAAGCATACTTAACAGCACCCCAAAACACCAGAAGATACAGAACCCAGAACGGCAAAGGAGAAAGGGATTTCAAAAAGAGCAGATAAACAAAAAGCCCTGCTAGCGATCCCAAGGTGCCAGGGGCAAAGGGAATAAGGCCCACCCCACCTGCGGTGAGAAAGAGAACCTTAGCTGTGCGCATCTATAATCTCCCTCATCTCCCTGACAGCCCTCTCCAACCCAACGTACACAGCCTTAGCTATTATAGCATGTCCGATATTGACCTCTTCAAGACCAGGGGTCTTCAAGACGGGTATGATGTTCTTGTAGTTGAGATCATGGCCCGCGTGCACCCTCAATCCAAGATTCTTCGCGGTTCTTGCAGCGTCAAAGATCCTCTCAAGCTCTGCATCTTTGTCTGAGGAAGCGGCATAGATCCCAGTATGAATCTCAATGGCCTCCGCTCCCACCTGCTTGGCAGCCTTAACCTGAGCGGTGTCGGGATCCACAAAGATACTCACCTCTATCCCTGCATCTTTCAACTTTTGCACCACTTCCGTCAGCAAATCGGCATTGGAAGCCACATCAAGCCCACCCTCAGTGGTCACCTCACCGGGTCTTTCCGGAACCAGCGTAACCTGATGGGGTTTTACATCAAGGGCAATCTTCAACATCTCATCGGTCGCAGCCATCTCAAGGTTGAGTCTGGTCTTCACCGTCTCCTTCAAAAGCCTTAAGTCCCGCTCCTTTATATGGCGCCTGTCCATCCTTAAATGCACCGTTATTCCATCGGCACCAGCTAACTCTGCGATGAAGGCAGCATGTACCGGATCAGGAACTACGCTCTTTCTCGCCTCCCTCAAGGTTGCCACATGATCCACATTAACTCCCAGCCTGATGTAACCCATTATTTACCTCCTCAGGAGAGATACTTACCTGCAATTTCCACAAGAGCATCAGCGTAGTATTTTACCTTATCCTCGTCCTCTCCCTCAACCATTATCCTCAGCTTATGCTCCGTTCCAGAGTACCTCACCACAATCCGACCTCCAGCCAACCTCTCTACGTCAGATCCTATACGCTCTATCTCTTTCCCAAAATCCGTGCCCTCCAACGGGATCTTTCTGTTTATAGCCAACGACTTTTCAACCCTGGGGAAATGCCTAACCCATCTGTCAACAAGTTGCGAAAGGCTCATTCCCGTTGACTTCATCACCCATAGCAATCTCAAAGCAGTCACTATCCCATCGCCCGTATTGGCAAACTGTTTGAAGATGACGTGTCCTGAATGCTCGCCTCCAAGAATAGCACCGCTTCTCTCCATCTCCTCAAAGACGAACCTATCCCCCACCTTGGTCCTCTTCAGCTCTATACCGTTTTCTTCAAGTACCCTTTGAAGGCCCATACTGGCCATAATGGTTGAAACCACCACATCCTTGGGCAGCTCACCCCTTCTCTTCATCTCAACACCGCATATAGCAAGCACTCCGTCGCCGTCCACTATCCTTCCCATCTCATCGGCAAAGATGGCCCTGTCCCCGTCACCGTCAAAGGCAACACCCAAGTCCGCTCCCACCTCAACCACCTTCTTTGCCATGACCTCAGGGTGAACGGCACCGCATCCCTCATTTATGTTGTAGCCGTCGGGCTCACAGTTTATAGCAACAACCTCAGCTCCAAGCTCTGAAAACACCAAAGGAGCCACTTTATAGGTAGCACCATTGGCACAGTCCACCACTATCTTTAATCCCTCTAAAGTCTCCTTTTCAGGAAAGCACAGCTTGAGATGAACAATGTACCTTCCTATGGCATCATCCACCCTGTAGGCTTTGCCTATCCTATCGGTCTTGCCAGCTATAGGCTCATCTGAAAGCACCAGCTCCTCTATACGCTTTTCCAGCTCATCGTTTAACTTGAGCCCCTCCTCGGTAAATATCTTTATCCCGTTGTCGTAGTAGGGGTTGTGAGATGCGGAGATCACAACACCGGCGTCAGCTCTCATGTTCTTAGTGATAAAGCTTATCCCTGGTGTTGGAATGGGACCCAAAAGTAAAGCGTCAACTCCCATGGACGTAATACCAGCCACCAAAGCCGACTCAAACATGTATCCCGAAACCCTCGTGTCCTTTCCTATAACCACTATGTTCCTGCTTCTTCCATGGTTGGAAAAGACAAAGCCGATAGCTTTGCCTATCTTAAGAGCCATCTCCGGCGTCATGGGGTACTGATTGGCCCTTCCCCTCACTCCATCGGTACCAAACAGACTCATCTTACCACCTCCACAGTGACCTTGGAGGGATAGACCTTCAATCTATCCTTAACCTCAAGGTACACATTGTAAGAACCTGTATCCCGAAACAACGAAGGATCAAGAAGCTGGGTTCTCACGTACCGCACCTTGGCAACAACCTTTTTGCTACCCATTACCTTAACGAAGCTGGGAACCACCTTCCACTTAAAAGGTGGCTTCCTGCTCCACTTCACCACTACGGGAACCTCCTTCTCAACCACTCTCATCAACCTAACACGAGCACTTGCCGGCCGCACCGAAACCACCCTCAATCCGTTGGGCACCTTGACGCTTCTTAAGCTTATCTCTCTAAGCCCCTCGGTAACACTATCCAACGTCACCTCAACCTTTATCTCTCCAGGCCCTACCTCCTTAACCACCCACGGAGGCCCGATTACTCTCACCTTTACCGTCTTCGGAAGCCCTTCAATTATAAAGTCTTTCGGAAGGTTTTTAACCTCTACAGGCACATCAAAAACAGCTTCAACACTTCCCTGGGACACCACGTAGTTCCACAGCAGAAATCCGATGAGCAAGGCGAGAAGCTTCTCCCATATCCCTCTTATGGCCACACCCCCACAACGGGTTCAGCTATGGCTATAAACATATTGACAGAACAAAGCAAGTGTGGCATTCCTTGGCTCACGCAAAACTGAAGGCAGGAGGTGTACTTTGCCCAACGTAAAGTCGGCCAAGAAGAGGCTGAGACAGGCAGAAAAGAGGAGACTTCGCAACAAGGCCATAAGAAGCTACGTAAAGACCTGTATAAAGAAGGTCCTCGCTGCCATAGAGGCTGGTGAGGATAGGGATACCCTTATGGAAAAGGTCAGAATGGCACAGAAAGCTATAGACAAGGCCCACTCCAAGGGTGTTTTCCACAAGAACGAGGCAGCAAGGAAAAAGTCTCGCTTAATGGCAAAAGTCAATAAGTACCTTCTTGAAAAGGAAAGCAAATAGGAAGATGGCATGAAGAGACACACAGGTTGTAAGAACTACGAGAAAAACTTAGAAGTTTGTAATTGTTCCTATGAACCTTGCTCTAAGAAGGGCTACTGCTGCGAGTGCATAGCCTATCATAGAGAGCGCGGAGAGCTACCCGCCTGCTATTTTACTCCAGAAGCGGAACGCACCTACAACAGGTCCATTGAGTTCTTCATAAAACTACAGTTTTCAAGCAACAACTAAAGTTCCGCCTATAAAAGAAAAAGGGGAGCCTTCAGGCTCCCCTTTTTCCCTTTAATATTCAGGCATTGGAGGAGCGGGCTTCTCCTTTTCAGGTATCTCAGTTATAGCACACTCGGTGGTGAGCATCAGCCCAGCAACGCTTGCAGCGTTCTGAAGCGCGCTTCTTACCACCTTCACAGGGTCAATGATACCGAACTTGTACATGTCTCCATACTCAAGGGTAGCGGCATTGAAGCCCACATTGGGATCCTCGCTCTTTCTCACCTCTTCCACTACGATGGATCCCTCAACACCAGCGTTGTCAGCAATCTGCTTCAAGGGATACTCAAGGGCCTTCTTCACGATGTTGATACCAAGCTGCTCATCCTCGTTGTCGCCCTTGAGCTCATCAAGCACCTTCTGGCACCTGATGTAAGCCACACCACCACCGGGAACTATACCTTCCTCCACAGCGGCCTTGGTGGCGTTGAGAGCATCCTCAACCCTGGCCTTCTTCTCCTTCATCTCGGTCTCAGTGGCAGCACCCACCTTGATAACAGCCACACCACCAACGAGCTTGGCCAACCTCTCCTGGAGCTTCTCCCTGTCGTACTCACTGGTGGTCTTCTCAATCTGGACCTTTATCTCTTTGATCCTGCCCTCAATCTGCTTGGGATCACCCATACCCCCAACAATGGTGGTGTGCTCCTTGTCAACAATCACCTTCTTGGCCCTACCAAGATCCTGGAGTCTCACATTCTCAAGCTTGATACCCAGCTCCTCAGACACTACCTGACCGCCTGTGAGGATAGCGATATCTTTGAGCATCTCTTTCCTTCTCTCACCAAAACCGGGAGCCTTCACAGCACAGGCCATAAGGGTTCCACGCAACTTGTTCACCACCAATGTAGCAAGGGCCTCGCCCTCAACATCCTCAGCAATCACCAACAACGGCTTGCCAGCCCTGGCAACCTCCTCCAACAAGGGCAGCATATCCCTGAGGTTGCTGATCTTCTTCTCATGGATCAGGATGTAGGGCTCCTCAAGCACACACTCCATCTTCTCAGGATCGGTCACGAAGTACGGAGAGAGATAACCTCTGTCAAACTGCATACCTTCCACCACTTCCATGGTGGTCTCAAGGCCCTTGGCCTCCTCAACGGTTATCACGCCGTCCTTGCCCACCTTCTCCATAGCATCGGCGATGAGCTCACCAATCTCCTTATCGTTGTTAGCAGAAATGGCAGCTACCTGAGCAATCTCCTTCTTCTCCTGCACCTCTCTTGCCATCTTCCTGAGCTCTTCCACCACAGCGTTAACAGCCTTGTCTATACCCCTTTTGAGGCTCATAGCGTTGGCACCAGCAGCAAGACTCTTGAGACCCTCTTTAAAGATGGCCTGAGCCAACACCGTAGCGGTAGTGGTACCATCACCGGCCACATCGTTGGTCTTGGAGGCCACCTCTTTCACCAACTGGGCACCAAGGTTCTCAAACTTATCCTCAAGCTCTATCTCCTTGGCAACGGTTACTCCGTCCTTGGTAATGAGCGGAGAACCGAATTTCTTCTCAATCACCACATTCCTTCCCCTGGGGCCCAAGGTCACCTTCACAGCATCGGCCAACTTATCAAGACCCTTGGCGACCTTTGCCCTTGCCTCATCTCCAAAAATCAGCTCTTTGGCAGCCATGGTATCACCTCCTTTTCAAAAAATTTTTTATTCCTTGATCACAGCGTAAATATCCTCTTCCCTCATAACCAGGTACTTCTCGTCATCTACCTCTATCTCAGTACCGGCATACTTACCAAAGATGACCTCATCACCCACCTTAACGGTGAGAGGAACCCTCTGACCATTCTCAAGGATCCTTCCCTCACCAACGGCCACCACCTTACCCCTCTGAGGCTTCTCCTTGGCAGTATCGGGAATGATTATTCCACCTTTGGTCCTCCTCTCCTCCTCCTCGTAGGGCTTCACCAGAACCCTGTCGTAGAGCGGCTGAATCTTCATCCTCCCACCTCCTTCTCCTTATTTTTTATTAGCACTCTCTCAAGGTGAGTGCTAATGCCGAGATATATAAATAGACGGCTCAAGTTTTTTGTCAATATCTGTTCATGTATTTTTTATGGACAAAGCCCCCACAGCGATATATAGATAGACACAACAAGATATGGATTTAAGCAAACCCATTGAAATAGCAGAGGATACCTTCTGGGTAGGAAGCCACCTCCCCGACGATATATTCCAGTGTCACACCTATCTCATAAGAGACGGCTCTGAATCTGTACTCATTGCTCCAGGCTCCCTCATCACCTACAGAGAGACCTTAAACAAGATCAAGTACGTCCTAAACATCAAGGACATACGCTATATTATCTGCCACCATCAGGATCCAGACATAATCGCATCTTTGCCTGAGCTAATGAGAGAGTTTCCCTCCACCACCGACAGATTCTTGGTGACCCACTGGAGAACCTACTTTCTGCTAAAGCATTCGGCCCTGCCCATACCCTTTTACCTGGTGGATCAGCACAACTTTCAGCTCAAATTGGAAAGCGGCAGAACCCTGCGATTCATCTTAACACCGTACATGCACTACCCAGGAAACATCGTAACGTACGATGAAAGGACAAAGGTGCTGTTTTCCAGCGACATCTTCGGTGGATGGATGGAAGAATGGAGCCTTTCCGCCTCTGAAGACTATATAGAAAAGATGAGACCCTTTCACGAGACTTACATGCCCTCTAGGCGCATAGTGCTCTTCACCTTAAACAGGCTAAGGAAACTCCCCATAGGGATCATAGCCCCTCAACACGGCTCCATCATTAAGGGACGCCATCTAATAGAGAAGGCTTTAAATGCCTTAGAAGAATTTGACTACGGCATACTGATAGAAGCCCCATCCTTTGAGGCAATTAAGCGAATGGAACTGATAAAAACGGCCATAAAAAGCATAGAAAAGTACTCTTTAGACACCATCAACCTTCGCGATGTAATTTCATACACCCACAGAACCCTCAAAACACTCTTTTCTATTAAAAACATTGCGGTTGTTGTCAAAGCAAAAGGGAAGGAGATTCTGATGCAAAGCCAAGAGGTACCAGACTCTAAAGCAGACACCCACGCTGTATACACCCATCACGTTAACGGCAATATAGAGGTGATCTTTGTATTAGAAGAAGAGCTGACGGAAGAGATGAAAACAGTGCTTGATGAAGTGGCAAAGATACTCTATACGGCATCCAAAAGGGATCTTTACATAAGAGAGCTGGAAGAGAGCGCAAAGATATACAGGGAAATCGCACTAAAAGACGAGCTCATAGGAGCATACAGGAGATCTGCTTTAGAAAGCATAGGAGAACAGCTTTTCAGAGATGCCAAGAAAAGCAAAACACCGCTGAGCTGCATCATGATAGACATTGACAACTTCAAGCATATCAACGACACCTACGGCCACATCACAGGGGACAAGATACTCCAAACATTCGGCCAAAAGGTGCTCTCATCACTCAGACAAAAGGACATATTCATAAGGTACGGTGGGGATGAGTTTTTGGTCTTACTTCCTGAAACGGACATAAAAGCTGCAGAGAAGGTGGTAGAAAGGATGAGAAGAATAGCTGAAGGGATAGAGGTAGAGGGCGCAAGAATAAGCGTGAGCGTAGGAGTTACAGATATACAAAGTGCCCAAAGCTTAACGGAACTGATAAGCTTAGCGGATGAAGCCCTTTATAAAGCCAAAAGATCAGGGAAAAACCGTGTCTTTTCTTTATAAAATCTCGCTCACCTATTGCCATATTTAGCCTCTTAGTATAATAGCCAAAAACACCCTATCAAGATGGAGTGAATCTTGGGGTATGTTTAAAAAGCTATTTGGCATTTTTGTTTGCTTTCTCTTCATCTTAAACAGCAGTTGCTCCTTAGCAAAGATAAGGATCTTCATCCTCCTATCGTACCATCAAGGAGATATATGCAGTGACCTTCAATACAACGGGTTACTGAGATCCTTAGAAGAGCTTGAAGAAGAACACGAAATAAAGGCCTTCTATCTTGACAGTCGCCATCTAAAAGACGATGCCCTATCTCAAAGGATCCAAAAAGCCATCAGAGCAATCAGGCACTTCACACCGGATATACTAATCACCGTTGACGATTTAGCTTTTACCGTAGCTTTAAAGCACTTTTTAGGCAGAGAATTCCCTATAGTCTTTTCTGGGGTAAATCAGCGCCTGAACTACTACAACAGCAAGTATCACTTCTTAGACGATCACGGATACCCCACAAAGAACGTCACCGGTGTACACGAGAGAATATTCGCCAAGCAAGCCATAAAGTTTATGGACGACTGGATAGGAAACAGCAACTACCAGATACTGGTGCTCTATTCCCCTGACGTAATGGGAAATGTGTTGAAAGACGAACTTCTTGATGAGCTTAAAGCAACCCCCTTCTTGAAAAGAATCATCTTAAAGAGGGTCAGCGATGTCCGAGAACTGAAAGAAGAACTCACAAGGCTAAGCACAAAAAAGATAAAAGCATACTTTCCTTTCACCATGTCTCTTCCCGAAAGCCCAAACGGTAAAAGGAAGTTGAGCCTAACGGAGTTAGCCCCAATACTCATCAGGTACATAAAGATCCCAGATCTCTTTCCCAATAGCATAGGTGCTGCAAAGCTTGGACTGCTTGGCGGCGTGGGAACAGACTTTTTCAGGATGGGTTATCAGGCAGGAATAATAGCTCTCAAGATCCTACAGGGATGGAAGATAAGGGACCTGCCAGTGGAGGAGGCAATGTACTACACGATAGCTATAAACCTAAAAAGGGCAAAGGAATGCCATCTTCCCATAAGAGACGACATACTCAGTTTAAGCGACTATGTATTTCAGTAGTTACATAGAAGGCTTCTTAAGAATCACCGCATGCTCATATACCTTAGCTTATTTAGCAGCAGCTCTGCTCTTACACAGGTTTAAAAGGATACAACTAAAAGAGGTGGGACGGGCACTCTTAGCCCTCTCAGTTCTTCCTCTTCTTGACAATCTGCTCGTTCTCGCAAAAGCTAATTATGCGATAAAGGCTTTTCTCATCTTCTTCTACACCGTAATCCTCCTTATCTATTTTCTGCACCACCTCAAGATAAGAGAAAGAACTGTCTTTTCTTTAACACTGATACTGTTGGGGTTGAGCTTACTAAACAAGCACGGAAACGCTTTTATACCCGGCATTGAACTTATCATCTGTCTCTATCTATTCTACAGTATCTACTCAGAGATACTTGGTCCCAAGATAACCCTGAGGGTCTGCACAGGCTACGCCATTCTCACCGTTGTCGCCGCCACAGTGATGGTAAAAATCTACGCTGATTACACTGAAAAGGTACTTATGCAAAATAGAAGCGAACTTAAAGAACTTGCCTACTCCTTATCCTTCAGGATAGAACACTACAAAAGAATTCTAAAGCTTTCCCTCTTCATCCCAGAGGTTAAAGAGGCTCTTCTTTCGGAAAAACCCAAGGTCTATTTAATGGAAAAGTTGGCGTATATTACGGAGGCAAAATACGTCTATATTGTCAATCGTAAAGGTATAGTAATCGCCTGTTCACAGCCAAGATTCATAGGTACAGACGTATCCTTCAGACCTTACTATAGAAAAGCCATAAATGGATCCACAGCCGTGTACATAGCCAAGGGTGTAAGGAGTAATGTCCTCGGAATCTTCTTTGGTTTCCCCATCTGGCATAAAGGAAGGGTAATAGGCGTTCTGGCTTATAAATTTGAGCTTCCACCCTTTCTGGACCTCAAGCTATTCAGCAGAAGGCTTCTTCTGATACATAAGAGTGGGTTGGTGATAGAAGGTCCGAAGGAGCTCAGAGGATACTGTATCTGTTGCAATGAGAAGCTTTTAGCCCAGGCGCTAAGAGAAAGAATCCTTGGCAAAGATACCTACAAAGGCAAACTGAATCTACAGGCAGGAAACAGAATTCTCATCAATGGTAATAAATTCATACTGCTGAAGGTCAACATCCCGGGATCGGATTTCCTTTTAGCACTTCTGCTTCCATGGAAAAGCCCTTTAACCCAAAAGAAGCTGCCCCTCATGTTATGGTTCCTCATGAACCTGCTCCTTTCCGTTCCCCTGATTGAACTTACGGAACTCTCCATTCTCATGACCACAGATTTCCTCACAGGTGTTCTCAACAGGAGAACACTCTTTTCAAGGCTCTACGAGCTTCTGATCTTCTGCTGTAGGAACAAGGAATTTACACACATCATCATTATAGACTTAGACGATTTCAAACGCATAAACGATACATACGGACACCAAGTAGGCGATACAGTATTGAAAACTGCAGTCCAACGTATACGATACTCCCTTAGACCATACGATATTATGGGCAGATACGGTGGTGAAGAATTTGTGGTGGCCTTTTGCAGCAAAAATCCCGACGATGGAGGCAAAGTGGCAGAAAGGCTTAGACAGGCCCTCAGCAGCGAACCCATACCCGTAGGCAACACCTTCACCAAAATCACGGCAAGCTTCGGTGTTGCAACTGTAAATACAAAAGAGCACCAATGTGACGAAAAGATGAGAAAAGTCCTTGAAAAGGCTATAGCCAAGGCAGATGAAGCGCTTTACCTTGCCAAAAAACATGGTAAGAACAGAACCGTGGTCCACTACATGGTGTAAATGATGGATGAACACCACTGGCGTGAGCTCACCGAAGTGTACGGTATCGTTGAGGCTCAGATCATCAAAGGACTGCTTGAAAGCAACGGAATACCCGTGAAGCTCCAGTATGAAACGGCAGCACTGCTCTTTGGTATCAGGATGAATGGCTTGGGAAAGGTAAAGATCTTAGTGCCTGAAGAGTACCTCTCTCTTGCTGCAAAGGTGTTAAAGGAGAAAAAGGAAGATCAGGAGAGCCTTTGAACTTCAACCTTCGCTAAGACCTTCTCAAAGGTTTCCCTGCTCAAAAGCCCTGTTCCCGGCACCGTGGCAGTAGCTGCTCCTGCAGCGATACCCCACTTAAAGGCCTCTTCATAACCCATACCCTTGTAAAGCGCCAACAGAAACGCCCCTATGAAGGAATCGCCAGATCCAACGGCACTCACCACCTCTATTTTAGGCGGATCACAGGCGAGCACAAAATCTTTGGTCACGAGAAAGGCCCTCTTACCACCTCTGGTAACGGCAACCACCTCTACGCCCATGCCAAGAACCTCTTTTGCCGCCTCTAACACATCATCCTCAGAAGCAAGCTCCCTTCCGACCAACCTCTGAAGCTCGTAGGTGTTGGGCTTTACCATGAAGGGCTTTGCTTTCACCCCATACTTAAGGGGATCTCCGTCTGCATCAAGCACCGCCTTTATGCCAAGCTCCTGCACCTCCTCTATGAGGTACCTGTAGGTGGTGGAAGGTAGCCCTGGTGGAATGCTTCCTGCAAAGACCATAAAGCTGACGGCACATATTCCACCACCGAGGCGGGTGATTCTCTCCTTCAGCGTCTCCAGATCCTCCACCTCTGCCCTGGGACCCACGGCGTTTATACGGGTCTGCCTTCCAGTCTTTCTTTCGGTGATTATCACGTTCACCCTGGTGTTGCCCTCTTTCAAGGCCACAAAGGAGTTAAGTATGCCCTCCTCGGCCAAAAAGAGCGAGAGCTGTCCCCCCTCCCTTCCCGCTATAAAACCATACGCCACCGTTGGCCCACCCAAGATGTTCACCACCCTGGAGACATTTATCCCCTTTCCACCGGGGTCCAACTTGGTGTTCTTTATACGGGTGACATCGTCTATCTTGAGCTCATCCACCTCAAGATTCAGATCAAGAGACGGATTAAGGGTGACCGTGGCAATCATAATATACCTCCGCCTTTTTAAACTGCATCCAGCAAACTATAATATATACCGTGATGCTAAGAGCGCACTGCATAATGGACATAGGATCTAGGGAGAATCAAGAAGACGCCGTTTTAGCAAACGGTACCGTGTTTCAAAAGGAACGCCTGAACAAAACCTTCAGTATAGACACGCTTCCAGCGGTTTTCGCAGTCTGTGACGGCATGGGTGGGCATCTCTTTGGAGAAAGGGCAAGCCTTTTCGCAGCCCAGAGACTGACAGAGCTAAGAAAGTGCGAAAGTGCAAAGGAGGCAGAGAAGATCCTTAAAGAAATACAGAAGGCCTCAGAGGCAGAACTTGAGTACGACTGTGGTACCACCGTGGCTTTTTGCGTTGTTAGAAAGGAGAAAATCATTGTGGGAAATGCCGGCGACAGCAGGGTGTACGGCATAAAGGGAAACAGCATCTTTCAGCTCACCCATGACCACAGCTTAGTGCAAGAGCTTATAGATGCCGGAGAGATCAGTCCCATGGAGGCAAAAAGACATCCCTTAAGGAACCTGATAACCTTAGGTATAGGGCCCGCCTTCTGCAGGGAGTGGGAAAAGAGAAAGCCTTTCTGCACAGAAATACTCCCCAAAGAAGTTGATAAGCTGCTTCTTTGTAGCGACGGTTTGAGCGACTGTTTAGATGACGATGAGATACTTCAACATTTGGACTCCCTCCTTGAACAAGCAATTAAGAAATGTCCCCACTATCGGGACAACATCAGCATTGTTCTGGTTGAAATGAATGAAAGCCCTTAGGTTCTTCAAAGGTCAGGGGCTGGTTCTTACAGATAACCCCGTTCCAGAGGTGAAGGAAGGAGAGGTTCTGCTAAAGGTTCTCGCCTGCTCCATCTGCGGCTCAGATGTGAGGGTTTTAAAGGGGGAGAAAGAGCCTAAAAGGGACGGTGTCACCT
>JALWBK010000058.1 GCA_027037155.1 bacterium
TTATCGTGACTACGAGGCTCTTAAAAAGATGAGGCAGAAGGCGAAGAAGGTTGAGCAGAGTCTGAAGAAGAGGGAAGTTGCACTCAAGAGCTTTGAGTTGCTGAAGGGAGCTTACAGGGCTTATCTTGTGTTTTCCCGAAGAAGTGGGCTTAAGATCTCGGAGCTTGTGGCACAAGGTGGGCTCATCACGGTTAAGGGAAGCGTAGAGGCTTCTGCTAAGGGGGAGGGTTTTATCCTCTTTTTACAGCTGCTTGGGGATCTTAGAGATTCTGGCTTTGAGATTGTGCAGAAATATTTTGAGCCGCGAAGGCAAAGCTTCAGTCTGCAACTGAAGGTGAAACATGAGGGAGGTTAAAGCGATAGTTGTCCTTTCAGGACTACTTTTGGTTGCGGCGCTGATCTGGAGATATACGGACCTAAAGCTTGATTGCTACAGAAAGCAGGAGGAGATGACCTTGAGGGCACTTTCTAAGGCGCCCCAGATGAAGCGAGAGCTCACTCTTTTGAAGAAACTTCTTGAGAGCAAGAGAAAAGGCTTTTTCTCTAACGATAAAGAGGCTTATCTGGCTCTTTTGGGTGTGATGGATCTACTTTCCTCTAAAGGCTATGTGAAAAGAGCCGTCTTTTCCCCTGTTCCCACCTACCCGGGGATTAAGAAAGCGTATCTTTTGAGCGTAAGCTTTAAAGCCTTTCGCTGGAGCAATCTCAGCGATCTTCTGAATATCTTACTGTCAAAAAAGGGCTTTGACTTTGCCTTTCAGGAATTTTCCCTTAGAAAGGGGAAGGCTGTTTTGAAGCTTCAGATAGAGCCTGTGGTGGGAGGAGGTAGTGCTTAGACTCCTTCTCTTTCCCGTTGCGGCGGTTATCATCTTTTTGCTTTTCTTCTGGTTTTACCATCCGGTGTGCAGCATCCCACCTCATGTGGTTGAGCTTTCTGCTTACACCTTTAGGAATTGGGAACTTCCCGAGGTTTCCTCTGTATCCTTGAAGTTTGATTTTGAAGATGTGTTTTCG
The DNA here is from genome assembly GCA_027037155.1 of bacterium. Classification (GTDB taxonomy): domain Bacteria; phylum Thermosulfidibacterota; class Thermosulfidibacteria; order Thermosulfidibacterales; family Thermosulfidibacteraceae; genus Thermosulfidibacter. The sequence continues at coordinate 1,015 of JALWBK010000058.1, forward strand.
GCAGAGCACAAAAAGGCTTCACAAGATTTTTCTAATTTGGTTGAAAATCTTAATATCAGCGTTATAAGAGGAAGTAAGGAATATCTGCTAATTGAGGGTTTTTTTGTAGAAAAAGGGAAGTCGTTTGGGGGCTTAACGTTCCTCGGGTTAAAGGATGGAGAGGTGCTTATTGAGATTGCGGGTAAGGTTTATAAAAAGCATTTCTGAAATCTTAATATTACTTCTACTTCTCGCCTGTGCTTCCAACACCCCAGAGGTTGTCAAGAGGGAGCTGGAAAAAAAGCCGGTGATGCCCCAGGTGCAGTCCAACAAGCCTCCCCTTTCCCTGCTTGTAAGGCCCGTTTTAAAGGCAGACATGTCCACTTTGGCTGAGAAAAGAGGTGGAAAGAGGTTTGATCTTGTGCTCAGAGATGCTCCCTTGGGAGAGGTATTGAGAACGCTGGCCAGGGAGAGGGGATACAACATAGTCTTTGGATCAGGAGTTTCTGTGCACGATACGGTTTCGGTAGAGCTAAGACAGGTCACCTTTGATCAGGCGTTGGAAATACTTTCAAAGTCGGCCGGGTTTGCCTATGTGATTGACGGAAACACTGTGTGGATTGTCAAGAACCAGATAGAGACGGAGGTTTTCAAGCTTGATGTGGTAAATCTCACCAGAAAGATGGGGGTCTCAAGCAGTGTTTCTTCCGGCGGAGGCTCCAGTTCTTCCGAAGGATCCACAGGTGGCACCTTCTCTGTGGATGTGAGCGTAGCCAATTCCTTCACTGTGTGGCAGGATGTGGGCTGTAATCTGTGTGTGTTAGAGGGCCTTTCCTGTTCCAGTTCTACAGGTGGAAAGGGTGCAAGCACGGTGGTTCAGCTCTGTTCTGATGGGGGGCGTTTTGTAGCCATAAACAGGAGTACAGGGCACATAATAGTCACTGCTGAAAAGATACAACTACAGCGCATAAGGCAGTACATGAACTCGGTTATCTCTTCTTTGAACAAGCAGGTAGTTTTAGATGTGAGGATAGCAGAGGTGGAGCTGAGCGATGAGTTCAAGTTAGGGATAGATTGGAGCAAGGTTTTCAATAATATCTTTCAGTCTCATTATTCCATTTCCCTCGGTCAGGTCTCTACCCCGCTATCCGAAATGCAGCCCATTCCTGGCTTCTTCACCTTTGGTGTGAGACCAGGCCCCACTGCAAGGGATCCCTTTGAGATGGCAGTGGCGGCTCTTCAGAAGTACGGCAAAGTGAACGTTCTTTCCTCTCCCAGAATAGCGGTGTTGAACAACCAGGGAGCTGTCATAAAGGTTGGAGAAGACCGGAGGTTTGTGACGGATGTCTCTTCTACCACCAACACAGAAACCAACACCGTAGGTTGTGATGTTGACACCGAAACCTTTTTCACCGGTGTGTCCCTTTCCATTGTTCCTTATATCAACGAAAAGGGCGTGGTGACCATGTTTGTCCATCCCAATGTCACCGAACTCAAGGGGGTTAGAACCTTCAGAGGCGAGTGTGGGGATGTCCCGATAGAGGAGCCGGAATTCTACGTGAGGGAGATGGACACTGTGGTGAAGGTGAGGGATGGAGACACCCTTATCATAGGCGGACTTATAAACACCAGGGGAGAGGATGCTACCTACCAGGTGCCTTTCTTGGGTAGCTTACCAGGGGTGGGTTCTCTCTTTTCAAGGCAGGAGAGGGTTAAAAAAAGATCCGAGTTGTTTATCTTCATAACGCCTCATGTTATCTACAGCGCTTCTCCCCGCAAGATCACAGGTGGTGGTTTTTGGAATAGCGCCGAGGTGGTGGGAAGGTGATAGTCACTAAATACTATGAGGCGTTGAATTTAAAGGCTAATCCCTTTGCTCTTACCCCTGATGTTTCCATGTTCTTCCTCATGCAGTCACACAGAGAGGCCTTTGACACTGTTCTCTTTTCTCTGGACAACGGCGTTCCCATGGTCAGGATCTATGGCGATCCCGGCACAGGCAAGACCATGCTTTTGAGGTACTTAGAGGACAGGCTTACTGCGGACAGGGAGGTGTTTTGCAAGTACGTTTCCTACAACGTGATGATGGATCACTATGCCTTTTTAAAGAGTCTCTTTTCTGTGGAGGTGAGTGGCTTTGACGATGCATCCCTTAGGGCGTGTTTGAGTGAAGTGCTCTCCAAAGGGGATTACGTGCTTTTGATAGATGAGGCTCAGGATATGCAGCTTCCTCAGTTTGCTCTGTTGAAGCATCTGCTTGATGAAAGTGCTTCTGGCTTATACGGAGGAAGGCTCTTTGTGGTATGTGCTGGGACCTTAAAGCTTGAGAAGCTCTTTGAGAGTGAGGATTTTAAGCCTTTGGCGCAGAGGGCGCCCTATCACTTTAGGTTATACGGGCTTAAAAAGGATGAGGTAGGGGCTTACATAGAGTTTCGGTTGAGACAATCCGGTTTTGCGGGAGAGCTGCCTTTTACCAGATGGGCTTTGAGGAGGATATGGAAAACCACCAACGGCAATCCCCGTAAAGTGAACATCTTGGCCGAAAGGGCCATGTTGGCTGCTATGGTGAGGGGAAAGAGAAGGGCGGGATGGCGTGAGGTTAAGGAGGCTGAGAGGGACCTGCCTAAGGATCTTTAGGAGGAGAAGCTGTGTCGTTAGCCCATAGGTTCCTTTCTAAAAGGGGAACGGATGGTTCTAAACGCTTGGGCGTAAAGAAGTTCTTTTTTGCCGTTTGTGCCCTTTTGGTGGGTGTAGCTGTGGGTTTGGGGGCCTATCGTTATTTCATAAAGGCTCCTTCTATAAACCTTTTGCCTCGTCGTGAGGTGGCTCAAGCTGAGCCAAAACCGAAGGTGATGGATAATAAAACCGCTACTTCTCAGCAGCTCGTGGGTGGAAATGTATCAAAATCGGATGGTGTCAAAAAAAACAGTGTTCAGAAGCAGCCTCATGTAC
>JALWBK010000059.1 GCA_027037155.1 bacterium
GTATAGGCCACCTCTTGCGTTTTTAGGAAAAACCTCACAGTGAAGGTTATGGACGATGGGGTTATTTTTTCTATCTCCACCTTTGTGTTGAGGTATGCTGGGTATCTAACGGGCTTTAGGAATCTTCCCTCGGAAGCCACAACAGGCATGCCGTATCCTTCTTCAGGGTTCCTGAAGAACCTGTCGGGATTAACGCCTTTTTCCCTTAGAAAGTCTTCAACTGCCTGATGTGCGTACCTGTGGTAGGTGGCGTAATAGACTACACCGTAGGGGTCGGTGTCTCCGAATCTGATCCAGAAGCCCCCGTTCATACACTAAGCTATACAGCAATAGGAGCTTCTTCTGCAACCTCTTTGAGTACCGTGCAGGTCCTTTTGTTGCGTTCTCTGTCTCTCAGCTCCGAGATTTTCTCAAGTCGCCGTTTGTATGTTTCCTTATTGGGCAGATAGCCCAGCTCCACTATGCGGTCTATAACCTCTCTGTAGAAGGAAACGATCTCTGCTATGAGTGAGGGATTGTACTCTCTACCTTGGATTTTTAGGCAGTCAACGCCTGCACCTATCCAATCTTCAAGGTTGTCAAAGGCAAGGAACATGTCGTTTCTCAGCTCTACCTTCTTGCCGTCCCACTTCCAGTTGGCCTTGCAGATTCTGTGGCAATACCCGCCCCTGTTGGGGCTTCCGTGGAAGTGGTTCTTGCCAAATTCATCAAACACCCAGCTGTGCTTTACGTAGCTGCTCATCATACACTTGCCCAAATAGGTGAAGCAGGTGTTGGAGTGAAGAAAGACCTCCACTCCTACCGGTACGTGCTTTTTTATCTCCCTTACCTCTTCGGGGGTGAGGTTGCAGGGCATCACTATCATATCTGCTCCCAGTTCCCTGTAGAACCACATGTCTTCTATGTTAACCGCGTTCATTCCAGCGCTTATGTGTACCTCCATATCGGGAGCTATTTCTTTTATTACGCCTATGGCTCCTATATCGTTTATTATCAATCCGTTAACCCCTATGTCTTTGAGGATCTGAACGGTCTTTCTAAACTTCGGGTACTCCAAGGAAGAAAATGCCGTATTGAGGGCAACTCTAACCTCTTTGTTCCGAACTTGTGCCTCCTGGCATATAGCGGCTATATCCTCTATTTTAAGCTCGTACTCTTTTGTTCTCCTGCTCCATCCGTAAAGCCCCACATACACTGCATCGGCTCCTGCGTTGAAGGAAGCCTTTGCCATTTCAAGGCTTCCACCGGGAGCCAGAAGACTAACCTTTCTATCGTGCCTCATGCCTTTCCCTCCTTTCAATTTCATGAAGGGCCTCTCCTCCAAAGTACTTGCCGATATACCTGTGCCCGGCCCTTCTGAAGAGGTACCCATTGCATATTCCGTCGGGACATAAGGATGTGATGTTCTCAATCCACTCCCTCTGCATATAATTATCGGCGCCTTTAACGATGTTTTCCAGTGCCTGTCTGTATATGTTTGCTATGTGGTTTATGTACTCGGGGCTCTCCCGCAGTCCCTGTATGTGAAAGGTTCTAAATCCCCTGTAGTAGAGAGTACCGAGGTATTCTAAGGTTGCCCAGTCCTTCCCTGAGAAGGTGGCGTAGCCGAAGCTTCTCAGTTTCCACTTGCCAGAGGTGAGCACCAGTGGTTCGCATACATCCCTACACTCTCTGGAGGCGTACTCCTTAATGAAGCAGGTTTCGGAGATCCCCAAGGGGAGTTTCCCATGGGCGAAGATTATAACTTCGGCGTTTGTGTTCTCGTTTATGAACTGAATCTCTTCAAGGGATAGTTCAGGGTTCAGAAACACCTTGGTTACACCGTAGCCCTCAAGCACTTTAACGGATTCGTGGGTATATATGTTGGCGAAAAAGCCTACGTGTATCTCACCGGTGTAATTCAGGTTCTTGTTCATGTGTCTTAAAAGGCCCATGTTGTGGACCTCTATGCCGTCTAAAGGAAGGGAAAGGGCCTTTTCCAAAAACTTCTTTACAGGGCCAAGATGTCTGTTGCGAGGTACTGCAAAGGTGGAAAGATAGACCTTAACGCCAAACTCTTTGGCTATGTCTATGGCCTCTTTAAGATGTTGTAGGTTATTGGACAGGTTGGTTTGGTACTCCAGACAGGTGGGGTCTCCAAGGTATAGGGCACCTATAGAGCTTAGGTTAAGCTGCTTGAGCTTTTCCAAGGTTTCAACATGGGTGCTTATTTCAAATGTTTTCATGCTGTATCTCCAGGGATTCGGTTATTCTCTCCACTATTCCTTTCAGCACAGGATAGGGCATTCCCCTCCCGCCTATTTTGAGGTTTTTTATCCCAATCTTCACCACCTCTGGGACTGAATATAACTCAAAGTTGGTGCGTGGAGCAAGAGAGAAGAAACTGTCTCCGTTTGTGAACCATTCTTGGGCGCAGGGTCTGAAGCACACTCCGCTTCTTTTAGCGCTTCCTTCCCATATAAGGGCCCTTATGCCTGCGTTGGATATGAACATATCAAAGAAGGAACTGAGCCTGCATATCCCGAGATACGTCGCTATGCACTTTATGCCCCACACCATCACTTCAAGTTCTATACCTGCTTCGGTGGCAGATTGCTGTATCTCTTCTAACTCGTGTAGATGGAGATTAGGGGAGAGAACCACCCTCTTTGCTCCTATGTCAGAGAAAAATAGTACGTCTTCTACATTTATAGAGGCGGTTCCTAAGCTTGCGTGTACCTCGTATCCCTCAGTGGCGAGTTTGCTAATTATGGAGATGTCAGAGGCGATAACTGCGTCTATGCCCGTTTCAAGACACCTGTATAGGGTCTTTATTGCCATGGCCGTCTCAAAAGGTGAGGGCATAAGGTTAAAGGAAAGATAAACCCTTTTATCATGTCTGTGAGCCTCTTGTACAGCAAGAGTTAGCTCTTCTATGCTGAACTCGCAGCCCCTGTTGGCCCTGGACCATCCGGATATGCCCACATAAATGGCATGTACCGGAAGGGCAAGCACACGGGGTAATTCCCTATAAGAGGCGCAGGGTACAATAAGCTCTATCTCGTTTTTTCTGGTTTCAAACATCTTTTGGTACTAAAGATATCCTCGCCCTTTGTATAAGTCAAGCGCTGTGGTTGACTTGCTTTGTCTTTTGTGGTTTTTTCTGAACTGGAAGTTTAAAATCTTATTGTCAGGAGGGCAGCCATGGCAAAGATACCTGAGAATTATTTGCCTCCGAAGGATTTGTGGCCCAACTACACATATCCTGAGGAATTGAAACCGTTTTTAAAAGAGCCCACCAACCTTGCCGATGTTCTGTTGGATAGGCATATAAGGGCCGGACTTGAGAATCAGCCCGCCATTTACTGTGGCGGGAAGATGGTCACTTACGGTGAAGTTTATGAGATGGCCAACAGGTTGGCCAACGCTCTCATTGATCTTGGAGTTGAGAAGCAAGATAGGGTCACCCTGAGAATGGTAAACTCTGTTGAGGCCATAGTTGCCAACTTTGCATTGCAGAAGATTGGAGCTATCCCTGTTCCCACCAGTCCACTTTGGTCAAAGGACGAGATCGCTTACGTTTTCAACAACGCAGAGGCCAAGTTCGCCTTCGTCAGCTATCCTCTGTTGGAGGAGGCGGCAAAGGCCAAGGATAACCTGAAGTTTACCAAGAACTTCATAGTGGTGGGTGGTCCGGCTGACGAGGTCAGAAGTGCGGGCTATCTCTACTTCCAGGACCTGGTGGAGAAGGGCAGCAACTCCAGGGTGTGCGAAGACGTATCTTTGGATGATATAGGAGTGATTCTGTACACTTCCGGAACCACAGGTTTCCCTAAGGGTGTTGCCCACTTTGTTAAAGAGGTGATTGCTTCTGCTTATCTGGTGAACAAGTACGTGTGGCGTTTGGTGGTGGGAGATGTGTTGGGTGGTTCTGCGCCGGTTTCCTTCGCTGCTGGATACG
>JALWBK010000060.1 GCA_027037155.1 bacterium
ATGTGGGCATCTATAAGGCCTTTAAGGTCCGTCAAGGTGTCAGCGTAAAGCTTAGTGACAACACTATCGGTGTACCCAACAGTGGTGGTATCAAGCCCCAAAGCGGAGTTGGTGGAGGTAGCGTCAAAGCTCAACCCTCCCCCATCGACATCGTACACAACCAAGGCATCGTTTCCAGCACCCACATTGGAGTCAACCCTTACCATTACGTAGGTTTTACCCTTGGTGCCCAAGGCATCGTTTATAGCTTGGTTCATAGCATTCTGAAGATCCTCAGCAACATCGTACAGACTGGTTGTTCCCGCCTGATAATCCATTCCTGTATATGCAACAATATTCTTTCCAGCATACGTAAAGGAGACTGCTGAACCCGCTGAGACATCATTGGCAATGGTGCCCTCGTTGGTAGTATCTTCCAAGATCGAGCCTGTATATGAGGTGATGGTGCTCTTTCCCTTGATGGAAAGGTTATCAACGGCAAAGTACTTACCGGTATCAGCGTCCTGATAGATCTCTATGTTGTCCGTTCCTTCTACGGTCTCTTCAGGCCTTCCTGAGACGCCGGTAACACCGGTAGAACCTGCCTCAAGGAGCTGTACTCGGGCAAAGGTGGATAGCGCCATGGCAGGGGTTGCCATCTGCAAAACCTTTACCCTGTGCTGGCCAAAGGCGGCATTCACATCGGCAGTGGCGGTGAGGACCGACTCGTTGGAAGAGGTCACCATTTTGTTAAGATAGGTAGACTGCAGTCTCAACTTGAGAAGGGCGTTCTTCAAATCATTCACCATATCGGCAATCTCTTTGAAGGTATCCTTCTCTATCTTGAGCCTATCCTCCTTGTCTTTGAGCTGATCCAGCAAACCAGACCTTGCCTTTACCAGCTCCTGTATTATCCCTTTCACATCTATCCCGGAGATGATACCCGCAACCCTGAGCGCATCCATCCTGATCCACCTCCTGTTATCAACATCGGAAGAAAGGAGAAAAACTGAAGAAGGAGTCTCAGATTAAGCGGACAAGAATGGAATTGAGCACTGGGAAAGACTCAAAAGGAACATAGATCCTGTTCTTCTCAATTCTAAGAAACCCCTCTGCGGCAAGTTCTTGCGCCTTCTTCAAAAGGAACTCACGGTAAGGCAAAGGAATCTTCTTTAACGGCAGTCCTCCTGAAGTCCTAAGGTAAAGCATAACCCTTTCTTCAACCAACTCTTCATCGGAAAGCTCCTCAACCCACCGTTTCAAGTTTTTATGCTGCACCCCCTCTATGTAAGAACGAATATCGGAAGGGTTGTAGTACCTTCTCCCATTCCAGAAACCCACCGCTGAGGGTCCAAAGCCAAAGTACTCCCTGTGGGTCCAGTACACCATATTGTGAAGGCATACCCTGCCATTCCTACAGTAGTTAGAGACCTCATAGTGCACAAAACCTTTATCAATAAGCAACTCGTGCACACCCAAAAACATCTCTCTCCAAAGGACATCCCCAACAGGGGTAATCTCCCCTGCCTCCGCTAACCTCTTCAAAGGAGTGCCCTCATCAAAGCTTAATCCGTAAACGGATAGATGCGAAACGCCCATTGAAACTACCCGTTCAAGATCCTCTACAAGCTCTTCCAAACTTTGGCCGGGAATGGCAAAGATGAAGTCAGCATTCACGTTGTCAAAAACACTCGTGGCAGTCTCCAATGCCTCAAGGGCTTGACTGGCATTGTGCGCTCTTCCAAGCAGTCTCAAGCGTGTATCCCTCAAACTTTGCACCCCAAGACTCAGCCTGTTCACACCCAAAGCCTTGAGAGGCAAAAGCATACCTCTCTCAAAAGTGGCCGGATTGGCCTCAACGGTAAACTCAAGGGGCTCTGAGGGAAGAAGTATCAAGATCCTTTCAATAAGTCTCAAAAGAGAATCACCAAGACAGGTGGGTGTTCCACCACCTATGTAGAGGGTGAAGGGAGAAGAAATTTTCTCTTTAAAGTACTCTACCTCAGAAACGAGAGCATCAACAAAGGGTTCCACAATAGTAGTATCTATCTCAACTGAGTAAAAGCTACAGTAAAAGCACTTTCTCAAGCAAAAGGGTATGTGAATGTAAACGCCTTTTACCCTTTTTGGGCTATCTTCCCCTGTAGTTGGGCTCTCTCTTCTCAAAGAAGGCCCTTATCCCCTCCTCCATGTCCTTGGTCTTGGCCAAAGAACAGATGCCAAGCTTCTCCTTCTCAAGAAGTACCTCCAAATCCCAGAAGAGCTCGGCATTTATAAGCTCCTTTATCCTTTTCACAGCTAAGGGAGCAAGCTTTGCCATCCTGTCCGCCAGCTTTTCCGTCTCCTTTTCAAGGCTCTCATCTGGAACCACAAAGTTCACAAGTCCCATCTCCTTTGCCTCTTGAGCGCTAAAAAAATCACCTGTAAGGGCGTAAAAGCTTGCCCTCTTGAGCCCCACAGTCCTTGATAAGATAACGCTGCTGAACATATCGGGGCATGCACCAATCTTTACATAGGCGAGGTTGAACCTGGTGCCTTCGGCGGCAATGGCCACATCACAACACCCCATGAATCCAAAGCCTGCACCACTTACAGCACCGTGCACAGAAGCCACAACCACCTTGCCACACCTTCTTATCATGAGCACCACCTGGTTCAGCCAGTCCAGTATCTGGTAGATAGAGCGGCTCATATCCTTAAACTTTATAAAGGCGCCCAAATCTCCCCCAGCACAGAAAGCCCTGCCAGCACCCCTTACAACTATAACTCTCAGATCTTTATCCTCTGTGAGCTCGTAAAAGGCGTTGTACAAGCTCTCAGACATCTCAAGATCAAGGGCGTTTAGCCTATCAGGCCTGTTTAGGGTAACATAGGCAACAGCGCCTTTCTTCTCTACCTCCACCACAGCCATCTATATCTCCTCCTTAAGGATATCAAGTATGCTTTCCAACGCCTTCTCTATACCCATATCAAGCTCACAGCCTGCAGCGTTGGCATGTCCCCCACCACCAAGCCTTCTTGCAATGCGAGCCACATTGACCTTACCTTTAGAGCGAAGACTCACCTTAACCCCGCCCTCGTGCAGCTCTCTCATAAAGACAGCCACTTCCACCCCCTTTATGCCCCTGGCATAGTTCACAAAGTCCTCGGTGTCTTCGGGAAGCGCACCTGTTTTTTCGTACATATCAAGGGTGACATAGAGGCTTGCCACCTTACCCTCTAAGTGTAGCTGCAGTGTGCCAAGGCAAAGGCTCAAAAGCTTTATCCTCCTTACCGGATTGCTGTCGTATATGTTGAGGGTGATCTTCCAGGGATCTGCCCCAGCCTCCACCAACTCCTTCGCCACCTGAAAGGTGGTGGCTGTGGTATCGGAGTAGCGAAAGCCTCCTGTATCGGTGTAGATCCCGGCAAAGAGGCATTCCGCCACAGAGGAGCTTATCTTCCTGCCGGTCTCCTTCAGAATTTCATAGACTATTTCACAGGTGGAGGACCTATCGGGCTCAACTATACTCACATCTCCAAAGCCATCGTTGGTCTCGTGATGATCCACAACCACTATGGTAGAAGCCCTGGAGGCGTCAAAACCGGGGATCCTCCTCTCGTCGCCACAGTCAAGAACCAAAAAGATCTGTGCCGGTTCTACCTCAGAGAAGTCTTCATACTTGATCACCTCATCGGCTTTTGGAAGAAACCTGAAGATCTCAGGTACCCCATGGTAAGAGTAAACCTTCACCTTATCACCGAAAAAATTTTTAACGGCTAAGGCAGAACCCACCGCGTCGCCGTCGGGATTCTTGTGAAAGAAGCAGGCAATACTTTCCGCTTCCTCAAGAATCTGAGCCACCTTCCTCTTCACCCTTTATCCTCCTGATAAGCTCCTCAACCCGCTCCACATGCTCCAAGCTTCTATCCTCAAAGAACCTGAGCTTGGGAAGCCTCTTCAGCCTCAGATCCTTCCCCATAAAGCCCTGTATAGCAACCCTGTGCTCCTCCAACTGCCGCTTGGTGTAGCCCCAACTGCCGTCTAAAACGCTAAAGTAGACATCGGCAAAGGAGAGATCCGCACTGACCCTCACCCTCGTTATGGTCACAAAGCCCACCTGCAGATCCTTAACCGCGCCGCTGACGAGGATTTCCGCTATCTCCTCCCTTATCAGCTCAGCCAGCCTATCGGTTCTCTTGTAGCCCCTCATCAGAGAATCTCTATCATATAGTCCAAAAGCATGACTTCACCGAAGTTGTCCACAAAGTCCAATATCTGATTCAGCACCCTGTTGGCCACAGCGGTGTCGTTGGTGACGAAGGCTATCCCCAAGGTGGCGAGTCTGTGCTTATCCTGATCCTCTATCTCGGCAATGGAGACGTTGTACTTGTTCTTTATGCGCTCCATTAAGCTCTTAAGCACCCTCCTTTTCCCCTTAAGGCTGTTGTTTCCCGGAATCTCAAGGTGCACCCTGAGACTTCCAATAACCATTACAGCTCCCTCTGAACCTCTCTAACCTCATAAGCCTCTATAATGTCACCCTCCTTTATATCCTGAAAGCCCTCAATGGCCATACCACACTCGTACCCTGCCGCCACCTCCCTCACATCATCCTTGAACCTCTTAAGGGAGGAAAGCTTACCCTCGTGCACTATCACACCATCTCTCAAAACCCTTACGTTGGCGTTTCTGGTAATCTTGCCCTCAAGCACGTAACAGCCTGCAACCCTACCCACCTTGGGCACGTTAAAGACCTGTCTCACCTCAGCCCTGCCCAACACCACCTCTTCATACTCAGGTTCCAGCATACCGGCCATAGCCTTCTTCACGTCATCTAAGAGATCATAGATGACCCTGTAGGTACGTATCTCCACCTTCTCCTGCTCTGCTAACCTCTTGGCTTTACTGTCGGGCCTCACGTTGAATCCAATAATGATTGCTCCAGAAGCCTGAGCCAACATCACATCCGTTTCCGTAATGGCTCCCACCCCTGAGTGCAGAACGTTTACCTTCACCTCATCGGTGGAGAGCTTCTCAATGGCCTCTTTAACCGCCTCAAGGGAGCCCTGAACATCGGCTTTAAGCACAATCCTCAGCTCCTTTGCCTCTCCCTCTGCCAACTTCTTCATAAGCTCTTCCAAGGAGAGCCTGGGCTTTTCCTGAAGCGCCTGCTTTGCCTTCTCCTTTCTCTCCTCGCTTATCTCCCTCGCCTTCTTCTCGTTCTCTACCACAAAGAAAGGCTCACCGGCCAAAGGAACATCCGAAAGCCCCAGCACCTCCACAGGGGTTGAAGGACCCGCCTCTTTAAGCCGCTGTCCGTGCTCGTCAATCATGGCTCTCACCTTGCCCCAGTGAAGCCCTGCTACCAGCGCATCCCCTACCCTAAGGGTACCGTCCTGCACCAAAAGTGTTGCCACCGGTCCCCTTTTGGGATCCAACTTGGACTCCAACACAGTTCCCCTTGCGGGCTTGTCGGGATTGGCTTTGAGCTCCAGCATCTCCGCCTGCAACAACACCATCTCCAAAAGCTCATCAACACCCTGCCCTGTCTTAGCAGAGATAGGAACCATGATGGTATCACCGCCCCACTCCTCGGGGATAAGACCATACTTGGAAAGCTCCTGTTTCACCCTTTCGGGATTGGCGTCAGGCTTATCTATCTTGTTTATGGCAACGACTATGGGCACTCCGGCAGCCTTGGCATGGTTTATGGCCTCAACGGTTTGTGGCATCACCCCATCATCAGCAGCCACCACCAGTATCACTATGTCCGTCACCCGAGCCCCTCTGGCCCTCATGGTGGTAAAGGCATGGTGCCCAGGTGTGTCTATAAAGGTGATCTCACCCTCAGGCAGCTTTACCTTGTAGGCTCCAATATGCTGGGTGATACCACCAGCCTCCCTTGCCGCCACGTTGGTCTTTCTGATGTAATCAAGCAAGGTGGTCTTTCCATGATCCACATGGCCCATTACGGTAACTACTGGCGGTCTGGGAACGAGGTTGCCCTCTTCCTCCTCTGTTTCTTGGGCAATTACAAGCTCCTCTTCCTCAGGAAGCACCTCAAACCCGTACTCCTCACACACCATCTTGGCCACATCATAGGGAAGCACCTGAGTCAAAGCCACAGGAATTCCTTTAGACTTCAAAATCTCCTGTATCTCCTCCTCGTCCGCCTCCAACATAAAGGCAAGGTCCTTTATGGTAACCGTCTCTGGCAGCTTTACGGTACCAGCCTCCAGATCCACTCTGGACTTCAGCTCCTCAGCCCTTGCCTCCTCTATATCAATCTCCTCTCTCCTCTTCTTCTTTCTCCTCTTCCTCCTGCTCTTAACAGGGGTGAAGAGAGGCTCAATAACGGTGAACTGTTGCTCCTCTTCCTGGCTCTCCTTTTGCTCAAACCTCTTTACCATCTCCTGCACCTTCCCCGTAGGAAGGGCCTCCTCTTTTTTCTCCTCCTTTTTAGGCGGCTTCTTCTTCGGCTCCTTGGAAACAGGTTTTGCCTCCTTTTTGCGGGGCTTCTTGGTCTCTTTAGGAGGCTTCTTTTCAGGGACAGCTTCTTTTACAGCTACAGCCTCCTCTTCTTTAGGCTCTTCCTCTTTCTTCTCAACAGGCTTCTCTTCAGTAGTCTTCTCCTCAGGCTTCTTCTCCTCAACTGCAGCCTCTTGAGCCTTTAACTTTTCCTGCTCCTCTTTCTCTTTCTTCCTCTTCTCTATCTCCCTCTTTATGGTGATGTACTCTATAAGCTTGTCATATTCGTCCTGGGTAATGGAACTCATGTAGCTCTTAACTGGAATGCCTATCTCCTTGAGCCTTGCCATCACCTCTTTGCTGGTGATTCCCATCTCTTTGGCTATCTGGTGAACCCTTATCCTGTTCCTGGCTGCCATCTACTCCCACCTCCTGTACAACGCCGTATACTTATCCAGAAGGCCCTTTAGCTTGCGGGCCAAACCTGCATCTAACACTGCTATAACCCCCACTGGACGTCTATTGAAAACCTCACCCCAGCGCTCTTTACTAAAGAGCCTGTAGGTATGGGGAACTGACTCTAAAAAGAGGCCCAACTCTTTAACGGAGTTGTCAGACAGATCCTCAGCCAGCACCACAAGATGAGGTCTCTTTTTGGCCTTAAGAGCCGCCTCTCTACCCACAACAACCCCTTTAAACTTTGCGCCTATCCTTAGGGTATCAACAATGGCCCTCTCCAAAGATGCCAGAACCTGCTCCCTAAGCCTTTCCGGCGTGGGAACTTCCTCAAGCTCACACCGCAGGGCTCTTTCAAGCACACTCTTTTTCAAAGCCCCTTTAAAGCAGGACCGAGCTGGGCACAAACTCATCCCCCTTCCTTCAGCCTTGTAATAGGGGTCAAAGTAGAGTCTCCCATCCCTGACCACGAACCTCAAAAGTTCTTTTTTAGGTTTGCGAGCCCTGCATCCAACGCACATCCTAACAGGTTCACTCTTCACCTTCCTCTATCAGTCCCCCGTACTCGCTGACGGTCTTTATATCTATCTTCCAACCCGTAAGCTTTGCAGCCAACCTGACGTTCTGCCCCCTTCTGCCAAGGGCTAAAGAAAACTGGTCATCATCCACAATAACCTTTGCCTCTCTATTCTCTTCATCTAAGATGATCTTCCTCACCCTCGCAGGCTTTAGGGCGTTGGTGATGAACTCCTTGGGATCCTCGGAGTAAAGTATCACATCTATGTTCTCACCATGCAGCTCTCTCACTATGCTCTGAATGCGGGCTCCCCTCACACCAATACAGGCACCTACAGGATCCACATCCGGATCATTGGCCTTCACAGCCACCTTAGCCCTATCGCCAGGATCACGAGACACCGCAACAACACTGACAAGTCCCGCCACAACCTCTGGCATCTCCCTTTCAAACAGCCTCTTCACAAGATTCGGATGCGTTCTGGAAAGGATTATGCGCGGTTCTCCTCCTCTACCCCTTTTTACCTCCAGCACATAGAACTTCATGGTGTCACTGCGTCTGTAGCGCTCATTGCGCACCTGCTCCCTGGGAGGAAGAATTCCCTCGGCTTTTCCCATAAGGTCAACGATCACATTTCCCCTCTCCTCACGAACCACCACACCCTGTACTATATCTCCCTCCTTCTCTTTAAAAGTCTTATAGATCAGATCTCTCTCAAGCTGAGTCAATCTATGGGAAAGCACCTGCATGGTAGCCTTGGCCGCTATCCTTCCCATCCCTTCCACGGCAAAGGGAAGTTTTATAACATCCCCAACCTCAGCATCCTTCTGGATCTTTATCGCATCTGCCAACGGAATCTCCTTAGAAGGATCGTAATTTTCACCGTCTTTCACCACCTTCTTGAGCTGGTACGCCTTGAACTCACCTGTATCTATGTCTAACTTTACCTCCACATCCACATCATTTAAGAGTCTGCGCTTTATGGCACTCTGAATAGAATCCTCCAACAACTCTATGATCCTCTCCTTCGGAATACCCTTCTCCTGCTCCAACAGCTCTATGGTGTAAAGCAGCTCCTTCCCTTTCATTAAGCCCTCCTCTATCTAAAAAGAAGCTTTGCCCTTGCCACCAACTCATACGGAACCCACTCGTCCACTTCCTCAAGGGAGATGAGGAAACCATCCTCGTCTGCGTCCTTTATGATGCCCTCAAGCTCTGTCCTGCCAGAGAGGGGCTCCTTCAGAATCACCTTCACAAGCTCGCCAATGCTCTTCACATAGTGGCGTGGCTTCTTCAACTCTCGCGTCAAACCTGGAGAAGAGACCTCCAAGTAATAGCTAACGTGGATGAAGTCCTCCACATCCAGTATGTCCCCTATCTCCTGACTCACCCTCTCGCAGTCCCTAATGGTTACGCCTCCGGGCTTGTCAATAAATATCCTGAGATAGTTATGCCTACCCGAGGACAGCCATTCCACATCGTAAAGTTGCAGTCCCAGCTCCCTCAAAATGGGCTCAAGCAGCTTCTCAACCCTCTCTTCTATTTCAAGCCTGTTCATCGCAGTATCCCACCTTCAAAATCTTTAGGCCAAACTCAAGTATAACCTAATATACACTCAGCGAATTTCTATTCAAGGCAGTCTCCCTTGAAATTCCCCCTTTGCAAGGGGTAAAATTTTCTCCAGAAAAGAGGGAGGTGCCCCATGACTAAGAAGCAACTCTTTTACGAAGCATTCCTTGAAAGCTCTCCTCAGAGCTACCTTTCAGCCTTTGATAAGGAGAGCTTTGAAAAGAGAATTCAATTGGTGTGGAGGTTCTTTGAGACCAAGGAAAAAGAGCCCAAAATTGAGCTAATAGAGGAAGATAACCTAATACTTCTTGCAGTGTGTGTTAAGGATCAGCCTTTTATCGTTGACACCATAGAGCTTATCTTTGAGAGAGAACAGGTGCCCTACAGGGCCATAGTGCATCCCGTTATTACCACCAAACGTGATGAATCCGGCAAGGTGATCTCCATAGGCACTGGGGACA
The DNA here is from genome assembly GCA_027037155.1 of bacterium. GTDB lineage: Bacteria > Thermosulfidibacterota > Thermosulfidibacteria > Thermosulfidibacterales > Thermosulfidibacteraceae > Thermosulfidibacter. The sequence continues at coordinate 9,434 of JALWBK010000060.1, forward strand.
GGGAATTGGTGGCGGTGGTTGAGTTCTACCCAGACACACCCAAGGAAAAGATAAAAGCATGCACCCAAAGAATCTCTCAGATACTTCCCATGGTCAAGGCCATGGTTGAAGACTTCTTCCAGATGAAGAGAAAGGTAAGGGATGCCATAAACGACACAGAATTCTTGGTAGAAATAGGCAAAATAGATAAGGAAAAAGGGCAGGAGTACACAGGCTTCTTAGAGTGGCTTTTAAACGACAACTACGTCTTCTTTGGATACGCAGAAACCACCGATGGGGAAAAGATCATAGAGGAAACGGGAAAGGGCATTTTAAGAAAGGATTTTGCAGACAGCTACCTCCTTGATGCCAATGAGATAATCTCTTTGTTGAAAGACAGAGAGGAATTTGTGGTGGTGGAGAAGCTCTCCGCAGACTCCTCTATTCATAGAACAGGTAAGGTGGATCTTGTGGCATGTAGAAGGGTGGCGGAAGATGGGAGCTTCATAGGATGGCGTATATGGCCAGGACTTTGGGCCAAAAAGGCCGTAACCACCAAGGGCTACGATATTCCTCTCCTCAGGGAGAAGTTCAACATCATAGCACAGGAAGAGAAGGTGGTACCCGGAAGCCATGATTTCAAAAAACTACAGGAGCTATTCAACGCCATACCGATTGAGGAGCTCTTCACCTCTTCAACCCAGGAGATAAAACAGCTGATGGACTTCATCAAAGCGAGGGGAAGAGAATCCGCCTTAGACGTTATCATCCGCAGAAAGAGCAAGGGCATCGCCTCGGTTTTGGTGATAATGCCAGAAAGCAGGTTCTCAATGCACATAGCAGAGAAGATAAAGAGTTACCTCATTGAAACCTTCAAATCGGACTACGCCGATATGAGATTCTCCATACACGATGAGAGCATCGCACTTCTGTACTTCTTCCTGACACCAAAACATGATCCGGGACTTTCGGAAAAGGAGCTTGCCGCAGAGATTGAGAGGATAGCTGCCGAGTGGACCGATCTATTTAGAGAAGAGCTCAAAAAGCGGTACAGAAAGGATTGGGAGAGTCTCTTCTTCAAGTTCGCACCAGCCTTCCCGGAAGAGTACAAGGCCTTCGTCAATCCTAAGGATGCCGTTGAGGATGTAAAGCACATAATCTCTCTAACCGACAAAAAACCTTTTGACGTGGTTATCACCGAAGAGGAAGACTTCAGCATAGTAAAGATATACAGCAACTTTGAGTGGAAGCTCTCCGATGCAGTCCCCGTGTTGGAGAATTTCTACCTCACCATTTGGGACGAAAAGCCCTTCCGTATCACACTCCCGTCTGGGGAGAAGATACACATCCACAGCTACAGAGTTTTAACAAAAGACAACCAGAAGATTCCCAAAGACGCCTTCAAGAGGCTCGCCGAAGCCATCTCTGCAGTAATTGAGAAGAAGATTGAGTCTGACCCGTTCAACACCTTGGTTATAATCGCAGGGTACGACTGGAAAGCTACAGACATGCTCAGAACCTATAGGAACTACATAAGGCAGATAGTTCCATCCATAGCCTTCTCCACTGCCTATTCAGCCTTCAGGAACTACCCGGAGCTCACCAGGCTCTTGTGGATATACTTTGATACCAAGTTCAATCCTAACCTTGATCTTTCCCCTGAAGAAAGGGCAGCCAAACTTTTAGAGCTTGAAAAGCAGTTCTACGAGGGGCTTGCACAGGTAACCAGCATCTCCGAAGACAAAGTACTCAGAACCTACTTCAACGCCATCCAAAGCACCATCAGAACCAACTTTTACCGAGAGGACAAGGTATCCCATTACATCTCCATAAAGATAGACTGTTCCAAGATCTTAGAGATGCCCCTCCCACGCCCCATGTACGAGGTGTACGTGCATGAGTACGGCATGGAAGGTGTGCATTTAAGGGGAGGCAAGATAGCCAGGGGAGGCATAAGGTGGAGTGATCGTCCCGACGACTTCAGGACAGAGATCCTCGGGCTCATGAAGACCCAGATGGTGAAGAACTCCATTATCGTACCCACAGGGGCAAAGGGAGGCTTCATCATCAAGTTCCGCTATTACAATCCCAAGGACAGAAGCGAGTTAGAGGAGCTGGTAAAGGAAAAATACACCTTCCTCATGAGGGGACTGTTGGATGTCACCGACAATATAGTGGATGGCACAATAGTCCATCCCCCACAGGTGATACGCTACGACGACGATGACCCCTACTTAGTTGTAGCAGCGGACAAGGGAACCGCCAGGCTATCAGACGTGGCCAATGCCATAGCCAGGGAGTACAAGTTCTGGTTAGACGACGCCTTCGCCTCCGGTGGCTCCACTGGATACGACCACAAGAAGATGGGCGTCACCGCCAAGGGCGCCTGGGTGTGTGTTAAAAGGCACTTCATGGAGATGGGAATAAACCCGGAAAAAGACGTCATAACGGTTGTGGGAATCGGCGATATGTCGGGAGACGTCTTTGGAAATGGAATGCTCCTTTCAAGAACCATAAAGCTGATCGCAGCCTTCAACCACAGGGTCATCTTCATAGATCCCGACCCCGACCCTGAAACCTCCTACCAGGAAAGGCTCAGACTCTTCAAAGAGGTAAAAGACTGGGATCACTACAATCCCGAACTTATAAGCAAGGGAGGAGGAGTTTACAGAAGGGATGCCAAAAGCATCAAGCTTTCACCTGAGGCAAGAAAGGCCTTAGGAACCGATAAAGAGGAGGTCTCTGGAGAGGAGCTGATCAAAATTATCTTGAAAGCCCCTGTGGATCTTCTCTGGAACGGAGGTATAGGCACTTACGTTAAGGCCTCAACGGAAACCCACGAGGAGGTAGGCGATCCACCCAACGACAACGTAAGGGTAAACGCCAACGAGCTAAGGGTGAAGGTGGTAGGCGAGGGTGGAAATCTCGGATTCACCCAGAAGGCCAGGGTGGAATACGCCCTCAACGGCGGTAGAATAAACATGGACGCCTTGGACAACTCAGGCGGTGTGGATACCTCCGATCACGAGGTCAACATCAAGATTCTGCTCTCCCAGCCCATCAAAGAGGGTAAG
>JALWBK010000061.1 GCA_027037155.1 bacterium
GGTAGAAACAAACTGGGTGGCAACCATAAAAAAGATAAGCAAAAGGAAAACAACGTCGGTCATTGAAACCAGGCTTATTCCCGGCTCTTCCTCTTCCCTCAGGAATCTCATCCTAATCCTCTGTGAAGCGATCCAAGAACTCCAAAGCGATCTCTTCCATTTCAGAGGAGATTTTATCCAGCCTGTTCTTTAAGAAATTGTAAGCAAGGATAGAAGGGATCCCCACAATCAAACCAGCGGCAGTGGTTATCAAAGCTTCTGAGATGCCGCTGGCGATAAGCTCTGGCCTTCCAGGTCCCACCTTGGCTATGGTGGAAAAGGCCCTTATCATACCCAAAACCGTGCCCAAGAATCCCAGCATAGGAGCAACGTTGCCAATGGTGCTCAAAACCCTGAGCTCGCGGGCAAGGGTAGAAATCTCATGAACCCCGGTGCTCTCCATCACCCTCAGAGCCTCTTCATACCCATAACGGGCCCTTTTAGCACCGGCAAGCACTATCTTTGCAAGAGGAGTTTCATAGATGGAACAAACCCTCTCTATCTCTTTGAGATCCTTTGGAGGATTTAGGATGTTGTTCACAAATTCCCTCGGCAAAAGCCTGCCCCTTCTATAGGCAAAAAGCCTCTCCAGAAAGACTGCAAAGGCAATGATAGAACACAACAGGATGGGATACATAACTATCCCACCCTGCTGGAACCAGAGCCACAATTTGTTTCCCATCATGGAAGGGTTAGATAACAGAAAAGGAGAGGCAAGGAAAGCCTCTCCTTCAATATGCGACATCTACTGTTGCTGCTGACCCTGCTGCTGGGCAAGCTCCAAAAGCTCCTCAGGGGTAGCCTCTCTCACCTCTCTGAGGTAGAGGGTAAAATAAAGGGTCTTGCCAGCTAAAGGATGGTTGAGATCCACCACAACCACCTCATCGTCAAACTCTAAGACCTTCATGCCAATCTCTTCCCCCTGAGGGGTCTGCATAACAAGAGTGATACCCTCTTTCAGCTCTATATGAGGCGGAATGTACTGTCTCGGTATCCTCTGAATTGCCTCCTCGTTCCTCTCACCGTAAGCCTGCTCAGGTGGTATCTCCACCTTAACCACATCACCTGCTTCCTTGCCCTTAATAGCCTCCTCAATGGCAGGAATGATCATACCCTTGCCATAGATGAAAGAGATTGGCGCTCCGTGCTGCTCGCTTGACTCCACCAGCTCCCCATCATACCCATTGACGCGGAGCTCGTAGTCCATAGTTACCACTGCGTTGGTTCCGACTTTCATAACTTTCCTCCAAAACAATTTAATTTTTTCAACGTTATTGCCAAAAGCAGTGTTTGTCAAATAAATATTTTCAAAATCCTTTGAGGGAGGTGGCCATGGGCACTGGCAACGGTAGGGAGAAGTGGGCCACAAAGATAGGTCTCATCCTTGCCATGGCCGGAAATGCCATCGGCCTGGGTAATTTCCTAAGATTTCCGGTTCAGGCCGCTGAAAACGGTGGCGGTGCCTTCATGATCCCTTATCTCATCGCTCTAATCTTCATTGGAATCCCCCTGATGTGGGTTGAATGGGCTATGGGTAGATACGGTGGCTCTGTCCTCGGACACGGAACCACACCGGGCATCTTTTACGAAATGACGGGCAGAAAGAGGTGGGCGAAGATCTTAGGAGCCATAGGCCTATGGATACCCATGGTCGTCTCAATCTACTACATCTACGTAGAGTCCTGGACCCTTGGGTACGCCATAAAGTTTGCCATAGGAATGGTACCCAAGGTAAAGGCCAGCGCAGGAAGTTCCCAAGCAGAATACCTAAAGCCCTTCAAGGAATTTCTAAACACGTATCTCGGAGTAAACGGTAACTTCTTCAAGCCCACCTTCGCCTATGCCGTTTTTCTACTCACCTTTGCTATCAACTATTACATTCTGTTTCGGGGAGTGGTCAGGGGAATAGAGGCCTTTGCCAAGAAGGCCATGCCTCTTCTTTACATCATGGCTGTAATTCTATTGGTAAGGGTGTTTTTGCTCAAAACGCCCAACGGCGATGCCGTTCAGGGACTCGGCTTTCTGTGGACACCAGACTTTGAAGCGCTGAAAAAACCCGATGTCTGGATCGCCGCTGCCGGACAGGTCTTCTTCACCCTCTCCCTTGGATTCAGTGCCATAGTCGCCTACGCCTCGTACATTGACAGAGACGACGATATAGTACTTTCGGGACTCACCACCACATCCCTCAACGAGTTCGCAGAGGTTATATTAGGAGGCTCCATAGCCATCCCCGCAGCCGTGGCCTTTTTCGGTGTGGCAGGCACGGTCAGCATAGCCAAAAGTGGAGCCTTCAACCTTGGTTTTGTGAGCCTGCCAGCTATATTCGTCAATACACCAGGTGGCATGTTCTTCGGCTTTCTCTGGTTCTTCCTCCTGTTCTTTGCAGGATTGACCTCCTCCATTGCCATAACTCAACCCTTCATCACCTTCCTGCAGGACGACTTTGGCTTCTCCAGGAAGAAGGCCGTCACCTTCACAATGCTACTTATCTTTGTGGTGGTGCAGTTTGTCATCTTCATACCCGGCGTGCTTGACGAGATGGACTTCTGGGCTGGCACCATCGGTCTGGTGGTCTTCGCCCTCATTGAGATCGTTATCTTCTTCTGGATCTTTGGAGCGGATAGGGCCTGGGAGGAGATGAACAGAGGAGGCGTCTTCGGCATTCCCAGGTTCTTCTACTACATAACCAAATATATAACCCCTGTGTTTCTCGGAATACTTTTGGCTGTCTGGGGGATCCAGTACATTCCCAAGTTCATCGCCAACTTCAAATGGCAGGTACTGCTCGCAAGGGGTATAATGACAGCTCTCTTCGCACTCTTTGCGTACATGGCTCTAAAAAGCAACTCCAAAGGGGAGGTGCACAAATGAGCGGTTTAGCTCTGCTGTTTATGCTATTTTTCTGGTGTTTCATCATAGCACTTGCCACCTACTGTTTAACCCTCATCTTCTTTGAAAAGCCCATAAAAGAGGGTAAACGCAGGCTCTCAACGGCACAGCATGAAAAGACAGGCTAAGGTAATATCCGGATACCACGCCGTTAAAGAGGCACTCTGCTCAGGAGTGCCTCTTCACGCCATCTACATTGACAAAGATAAGAAGGGCCACAGAGCAGAGATCATAAAAAGGGCAGCCCGCGAACTGAACGTTAAAGTTGTGGAGGTTCCCAAGAAGAAGCTTGACGAACTGACTGAAGGCGCTCATCAGGGTTTTGTGGCTCTCATCTCAGAAATACGCTTTCTCAACTTGAGGGAACTTCTTGAAAAAATACCGCCCAACGAACCCCCTCTTTTAGTGATGCTTGATGGGATAACAGATGTGGGTAACGCAGGGTCCATACTGAGAACCATGGATGCCGTAGGTGCCCATGGCCTTATCATTCAGCAGAGACACTCCCCCTACTTTGGAGAAGGACTTGCCAAGACCTCGGCAGGAGCTGTATGGTATGTGCCGGTAGCGAGGGTAAAGAACCTCAACAGAACAATAGAAGAACTTAAAGAGATGGGCTTTTGGGTTGTTGCCACTGTAGCTTCAGGGGGACAATCGGTCTTTAAGTTTGACGGAAACATCCCCATGGTTCTGATCCTCGGCTCAGAGGATGAAGGGGTAAGAAAGAGCATTTTGGAAAAGGCTGACTTTAAAATCACCATCCCCCAAAGGGGCAAAGTGGATTCGTTAAACGTCTCGGTGGCAGCAGGGATCATTTTGTACCACATAGCAAGAAGCAGAGGCTGGCTTTGAGGAGGTGAAAGGACCATGAACCCAAGGGTGCTAAGCGGTCTGATGTGGATACTGTTTGCCCTATTCCTGATAGTTGAGGGAATCGTTGAAGCGGTGAAGCTGAAACATCAGGAAGGATGGGGTTACGTAGGTGTAGGTGTG
>JALWBK010000062.1 GCA_027037155.1 bacterium
CTTCCTTTAGGGCGTTGTAGGAGCTGCTGAGTTTCTGGGTTGCCTCAATGAAGGCTTCTAATGTCTCTTTAATGTTTTCCACTTCCGATTGCTCTTTCTGCTTCATCCTTTATAGCTCCTGCCAGCTCAAAGGCCTTTATCTCCTTGCTCCAGTGGCTGTTGGGGAATTTAGCAAGGCAGATGTTCCAGAATGGATTGCGCACCTTGGGGTTGATCCATCCCACCATGAAGAGCGCTTCTGGGGTGAACACAGTATCTTTAGGGAAGATGTTGAGGTAGGTAAGGTACCTTTTGAAGGATTCTTTCTTCTTCCCGTCGTTGTAGGCCATCCTGGCAAGGAGTATGTGAGCGAGCTTGTATTTATCCCTGTAGTACTCAAGGGATCTCTTGGCTCTTACGAAGTTTTCGAGTTCCTTTTCTCCTTTTTCTCTTTTCTTTTGTTCAAGAAGGTAAAAAGCCTTGTAAAAATGACCCAAAACGGTGTACCGGGGTGGTGCCTTTTCCCTTTCCATCTTTGAGAGAATGTTGAGCATCTTTTGATACCTGCCGTTGAGGAAGTAGAGTTCCGCCAGTATTTGGTGTACGTCTGGGGTGTCGCTGGCTTTGGAGACGGAGACCAAGGTTTCTGCTGCTTTTTGCGCCTTTTTGTACTGATCTGTGTCGTAGTAGTAGTGAACCAGGTAGGTGAAGAGCTCCTTCCTTTTGGGGAAGGCTGTTCCAATGTTCTTCTCTATCCACTCCATGAGGGATATGGCTTCTTTAGAGCGATTCTTTTTCATTAGGCACTGGGTGACGTGAAACAGGGGTATTCCTCTGTTGGCCTTTTTGGGGAAGAAGTTTTTGTACGTGTCCCAGAATAGAACTATTCCTGCGCAGTCCCCTCTGGTGGTTTTGTCCTCCACTATGTTTACTAAAGCCTCTCCAGCAAGCTTTATAGCCTGTGGGGTGAATGGGTTTTGGGGGTAGCGGATAGCGAAGGTGGTGAGAAGTCTTACGGCCTCTTCCCATCTCTTCTGTTTGAAGGATCTCTCGGCTATACGGAACTCTGCCTCTTCAATGTACTGCTCAACCTTTTGCAGGTACGAGCTTTGGGGAACTCTTACTATAAAGTCTTTGAATGCCTGTATAGCCTCTTCGTACTTGCCAAGTCTTAGTAGCATCACTCCCTTTTTGTACAGAGCCACCTCTAATATGTCTGGCATGTGGGAGTACATGATTTCGGCTTCTGTGTACAGGTTTAGGGCCTTGCGGTAGTTCCCAGTCTGCTCGTAGTGTTCGGCCAGTTTTATCTTGGAGGCGGCGGCGGCCTTTGTGTCGGGAAAGAGCCTCATGCATAGGGTGTAGAACCACTCGGCTAACTTCCATTGGTTTCTATCGGCGTAGATCTGTCCAAGGAGTGCCAAACATTTGGCGGCGGTCTCCCCTGTGGGATGCAGGTTGAAGGCCCTCAGCAGTATCTTGCGTGCCTTCTCTTTAAAGTTTACCCTATAGGTGGAGCTTCCGTACATGAAGAAGGCTTCTGCATCTGACTCAAGGAGCTTTTTGTTGTGGCTGTAAACCTTGTCAAGAAGTAGGTAGGTAGCAACAAAGTTTCCCTTTTTGTAGTAGGCTCTTCCCAGCTCCAAGTAGAGGTAGTCAATGTAAGGGGAATCGGGGTGTCTTTTTAGGGCATCTTTGAGTAGGACTATGGCGTCGTCTATTCTGTCTAACCTGATGAGGGCCCTTGCCATGTAGGCAATGACCAAATCCGACAGTGGATCGGTGTATTTCTGGATAAAGAGCTTTCCTTCGGCAAGGGTGTTCTCGTAGTCCTTCATTTTCAATAGTATTGCGATCTTTTTCACCCAGAGCCTCTCTTTTTCTGGCTCGGGAAGGAGCCTCATAAGGAGGGTTATGGCTTCAAGGGCCTGCGGGTAGAATCCCGTTTTTTCTGCACAGGTGAGCTTCATTCGGTTAAACTCTATGAGCTCTTTCATGCTAAGGGTTTTAGGGTTTAGCCTTGGAAAGTTGGCGAGGAAGGTGGGACACTCTCCTTTATCGTAGAGCTGCTTCAACATGCGCTTGATCATGTCTTCTGTGCTCATGACAACGGGGGTGAGTATCAGCTTGAAGGGCGGAAAGCTCTCTTTAGTCTTTACCGTGTAGTGGGGGGGAAGTTCTAAGGTAATGTAGCTTCCCTTGCTGTCTGAGCGTATCTCAATGGACTTTATCGTTGGGATGTTGATGGGAGCTCTCTTTTTTGCTTTAAGTTTCAATCCCTTTAGAAAGACTATCACCTTGCCCGGATGTGGCTCCTTTATCTGGTAGGTTACCCGACGCGATGATGTGAAGACTAAAGAGGCGGATGCCCCTTTTTGCACAAGATAAAGCTGCGCTCCCTTTGTGTTGGGGGCAAGGCACAAAAGGGAAAGAATCACTACCAAGATCCTAAGTACCATCTCGCAAGCTCCCTGCCAAAAAAGGCGCATATGTAAATGGATACAATCATAAATGGACCAAAAGGTATTTTATCCTTCCTTCCCTTCTTCCTCAACAGCATCAAGACTATCCCTGTTACGGCTCCTAAAAGCACAGAAAGAAATAGTGAGGTTACGCCTATTTTCCAGCCAAAGTTGGCCCCTATAGCGGCGGCAAGCTTTACGTCCCCCAGTCCCATCCCACCTTTGCTCAAGACAGCTATGAGAAAGAAGATGCCTCCGCATACCAGCAGTCCTAAAAATGCATCTTTTATGGGAGTAGGGGAGATGGAAAGGGCTGCTGAAGCTATACCCCACAGAGTGCATCCTATGGTGATACTGTCAGGCAGTATGTAGTGCTTTAGGTCTATGAAGGCTGCAGGAATTAGAGGAAGAAGTAGAACGAGGGCCCAGATAAGCTGAGGGGACAGTCCGAAGTGAAGGTATATAGCTGCTGTGGCTATGCCTGTGAGAAGTTCAACTGTCAGGTACCTCGGGCTTATGGGTTCGCTGCAGAAGGCACATCGGCCCCGCAGGGCTATGTACGAGATGATGGGTATATTGTGGTACCATTTCAGTCTGTTTCTGCATTTGGGGCAGTAGGATCTGGGACTTATGATAGATTCTCCCTGGGGAAGCCTGTGTATCACAACGTTGAAGAAACTGCCAACGATGGTGCCTAAAACAAAGAAAGCGGTAGCGTTGATCCAGCTCACCTTCATGGAAGATGAGTTTACCAGCTTGAAAGCATTATGGGAAGGGCTTGGGGTTGAGAAGGAACTTGTAGTTCACCAGATGCAGTTGATCGTCCTTTATGATGTCCTTGGGAAGGTATGCCCTGTAGCGTTCGTCATGGAGCTTTTGGTACAGCACCCTTATGTTGTGGCGAACGAGCACGGAGAACATGTGCTCTCCCCTTGCCATGAAGAGAAGCTGAAGGGCCTTTGCGTACTCCTTCTTCTTGGCGTAGTATACAGCGGTGTTTATCATCACCTCAACCTTCCCGGGATAGAGGGAGTAGAGCTTTTCAACACGTTTGTCTGCTTTATCTATTTCTCTTTTCAAGAAAAAGAGTGCTTCGTTAAAAAGCGCCTCAAAGGGGTAAGATCCTGATGCGTCCTTCAAGTACTGAAGTCCTTGAGAGGTGTTTCCTATCAAAAGGTAGGCTACTCCGAGGTCATTGGATACCGCTGCAGAATCGTTGCTCAAAAGCAGAGCGTTCTTTAGCAGAGCTATGCCTTCGCTTATCCTTCCAGCTCTCACCAGCAAAGAGCCTTTTAACGCGTCGTTTTCTGCTTTCTGGGCAGCTTTAAAGAAGTGGGCTTTTGCTTTAGGACTGTCCAGTATGTAGTAGGCCTGGGCGAGGAGGAAGTTGTAGGTGGGATTGTCGGGGTCTTTGGAGAGAAGTTCTTTTAGCTCTTCTATGGCATCTTCTATGTAGCCGTACTTGAGGG
>JALWBK010000063.1 GCA_027037155.1 bacterium
GCTGCCCCCCCTCCTCGTAACCTACATATCCAGGCGGTGCACCTATGAGCTTGGAGACGTTAAACTTCTCCATGTATTCAGACATGTCAATCCTGATGAGGGCATCCTTGCTACCAAACAATTGTTCGGCGAGCACCTCGGCGGTTCTGGTTTTGCCCACTCCCGTGGGGCCCAGGAAGAAAAAGACACCTATGGGCTTTCTGGTATCGCTAAGCCCAACTCTTGCCCTTCTGATGGCCTTGGCTATCTGCTCTATGGCGGCATCCTGACCAACCACGTGTTTCTTCAACGCCTCCTCAAGCATAAGCAGTCTCTTCTCCTCATCCACGCTGATCCTGTGAAGCGGAATGCCCGTCATCTTAGAAGTGACCACCGCAATATCCTCTGCGGTAACCACAGGCGGCTCCTGATCCTTCTGTTCCTTCCACTTCTTTCTCAAGGACTTGAGCCTGTGGCGCACCTCCATCTCTCTGGCCCTGAGGTCCGATGCCCTCTCGTAATCCTGCTCGTCTATAGCCTTCCTTTTCTCTCTCTCTATGCTTTCTAACTCAAGCTCCGCGTCCCTTATACTGGGAGGCACCTTGGTAACTCGCACATGGACCATGGAACAGGCTTCATCAAGCAAGTCTATGGCCTTATCCGGCATAAACTTGTCCGTAAGGTACCTATCTGCCATCTTAACTGCCGCCTCAAGGGCCTCATCGGTAATGATAACACCGTGGTACTCCTGGTACCTGTGCCTGAGTCCTTTAAGAATCTCTAAGGTCTCCTCTTTGGTGGTGGGCTCCACAAGTACCACCTGGAAGCGCCGTTCTAAAGCACCGTCCTTCTCAATGTATTTCCTGTACTCAGAAAGGGTTGTAGCACCTATAACCCTTATCTCACCCCTTGCAAGGGCGGGCTTCAACATGTTGGCGGCATCTATAGAACCTTCAGCAGCACCGGCTCCCACAAGGGTGTGCAGCTCGTCTATGAAGAGAATCACATCATCACCCTGAGCCGCCTCTTTCAGTATAGCCTTCATCCTGGATTCAAACTGTCCCCTGTATTTGGTGCCTGCAACGATGGCTCCAAGGTCCAAAGCAATAACCCTCATATCTAAGAGATCCTCAGGCACATCCCTGTTGACTATCCTCTGGGCGAGACCTTCCACGATAGCAGTTTTACCTACACCCGGTTCGCCAATGAGAACGGGATTGTTCTTGTTCTTCCTGGCCAAGATCTGGATAACCCTCTCTATCTCCCTCTCTCTGCCTATAACGGGATCAAGCTTGCCCTCTCTGGCGAGCTTGGTGAGATCCACTCCGAACTCGTCTAAGGCAGGTGTCTTCCTGGACTTCTTCCTGGTAAGGGCATCCCCTCCGGTAAGCTCCCTCACAACCTCCCTTACATCCTCAACCTCAAGGCCCAGTCTTCTCAAGAGCTTTCCTGCTATACCGGTTCTTTCCCTCACAATGCCCAGAACCAGATGCTCTGTACCCACGTACTCCTGTCCCAAAAGTGCCGCCTCTTCCTGAGCGTACTCTAACACCTTCTTGGCATCCGGTGCAAAGGGTATCGCTCCAACCACAAACCCTCTTCTGCCGTAAGGCATCCTACGCTGAAGCTCATCCCTGAGGTAGTTAAGGTCCACACCCATCCTCTCAAGCACCAAAACCCCCATACCGGAGGCTTCCTTCAATATACCCATGAGAAGATGGGCGGTATTCAGCGTATCGTGCTGATACCTCTCAGCCTCTCCACGGGCTATAATTATGGCCTTCCGTGCCCTCTCAGTAAAATTCTCAAACATGGCTTTACCTCTCCTTAAGAATAACTTACTTTAGCCCTCAAAAGATGTCAAACGGGGTCCGTCATGGATAAGGTTGCCAGAATCGAGGGATTCCTCTTTATTCCGCCAGATACAGTGGTAAGAAACCCTGAGATCTCTCTCATGGCGAAAGAACCTCAGATAACTGAGGGCGTTTCCAAGAACTTCACCCACAAAGGCATTGTTATACCTTCCCTCGTTAACTGCCATACCCATCTAACCATTTCAGCTCCCATCCACGCCTCAAGCTTTGTTCCGTGGATTGAAAAGATAGTCTCCCAAAGGCCTTTTGCAAGCCCCAACCAAGGCACCATAAAGAAACAGATACAGGAAAGCAAAAGATACGGAGTTTACACCCTATTTGACATACAAAGGGACAGCATCATTAAAGAAGAGGGGATTGTTCCCTTTTACGAAATTGTTGGAGATGCCAAAACTCCACTGCCAGAGCTACCTTCTGACGTAATGGTAAGCCCTCACGCCCCCTACAGTGTTGATGAAGCATTACTTGCAAAAATAGCCGAAAAGTACAAAAACAAACTAATCTCAATCCACGTGGCCGAAAGTGAAGAAGAGATAAAGTTTATCCAGGGAAAGCCCAACCTCATTGAAGAGAGAATCTATCCCTTGGTAGGCAGAAAGCGCACTGTAGGCGTTTACTGTAGTTCCATAGAAGTTCTTGACAGGTGTAATATTCTAACCAAGCGAACGATTCTGGTTCACTGCTGTTTTATTGACTCTAAGGATGTGGAGACCATAGCCCAAAGGGAATGCACTGTATGCGTGTGCCCAAGGAGCAACCTGTATCTTTCCCAAAAAATGGCTCCCGTGGAAAGACTCATCAAGAGCAAAGTTAACGTGGTTATAGGCACCGATAGCCTGGGTTCCACCCCAAATCTGAACCTGTGGGAAGAGGCGAGAACCCTCTTTCTCACTCACAAGATTGAGGCTAAATCTGTACTCTCTATGATGACCACAAACCCCAGAAAAATACCAGGGATAAGAACACCAAAAGAGCTGATAATAATTGAAACCACACCCTCAACAGCAAAACCAAACGATTTAGCCTTTGAGCTACTCTATACCGCCGATAGATGCTCAATCAATCCGCTTTTTTAACCTCCTTCACAACCACAATGGTGAACTTGTCGGGATGAATATACTTTTTTATCACCTTTTTTACATCCTCAAGGGTGACGCTCTCCACCATCTCCTTAAAGCGATTGAGATAATCCTTGCCCAGGTTGTGAAAGGCCGCAAAGACCAAGTAACCTGCTATTTCGTCGTTGGTATCTATCTTCAAAGGAAAACTCCCCGTGAGGTATCTTTTGGCATCTTCAAGCTCCTGCTCCGTAGGCCCCTCATCGACAAATTTTCTAACCTCGTCCAGTACCTCCTTTATAGCATCATCTGCCCTGTCGTTTTTGGTCTGAAGCGTAATCTTAAAGGTGCCCTGATAGTAGGCAGGCACAAACATACTGTAAACGGCATAGGAGTATCCACCCTTCTCCCTTATCCTATCAAAGAGCCTCGATACCAGTCCTCCACCGCCCAAAATCTGGTTGGCCACGTATAGTTTTATGAAGTCAGGGTTGCTTCGTGAAACACCGATGTGCCCTATCACAATGTTGGCCTGAGTAACCTCCATAGGAAAGACCTCTTTAACCGGCTTGTATTCGGGCGGACTCACCTTTGGATAGCCGGGAGCCTTTCCCAACCACTTGCCGAACAATCCCTCAAGCTTCTCCTTCAGATCCTTAACATCTACATCGCCGACCACAATGAGCTTGCTTCCCTCTGGAAGGTAATGCTCCCTATAAAACTCCAGCACCTCGTCGCGAGAGATGGCCTTAACGGTTTCAAGGTAGCCCTTCACAGGCCTGTGATAGGGGTGTCCTTTTCCATAAACCAGCTCGTTGAACTTTTCAGACGCCACAAGGGATGGGTCCTCCTTATCCTTCAGAATCTCCCCTATCACCTCGTTTTTCACCCTGACAAACTCCTTGCTGGGGAAGGTGGGATGCAACACAACGTCCGCGAACAGCTTGAGCCCCTTCTCCATGAACCTATCGGTAACCTTCAGCGTTGCTACCACGTAG
>JALWBK010000064.1 GCA_027037155.1 bacterium
TGCAGGTGATCGTGTACATGGGAGCTATACTGGTATTCATCCTCTTCGTCATAATGCTTGTTGATCTGGGCAGAGGGGAATCTACTGAGAGGCTCTTTTCACCGAGGCTCCTTTTTGCCTTGGCTGTGGTTATAGTCTTTGCTTTGCAGATGTTGATGTTAAAGTATTCTGCCTACATGCCCCTTGCTAAATACGTGCACGCTAAGGACATAGCAGAGCTGCTTTTCACAAAATACGCCCTTTTGTTTGAGTTGGTGTCGGTGTTGATCTTTGCTGCTGCAGTGGGAGCAGTGGCCCTGACCAAGAAAAGAATGTGAGGGAGTGTCGTTATGGAGACACAGTTGGTTTACGCTGTAGGGGTTCTCACCTTTGTGATTGGTGCTTTGGGGGTTCTGATAAGGAAGAACGCCATAGTTATGTTCATCTGCATAGAGCTTATGCTTAACGGTGCTAACATAGTCTTTATGGGCGTTTCCAAGTTTAAGGGCTTGGTTGAGGGCCAGGTTGTTGTGCTCTTTATCATGGCTATAGCCGCTGCTGAAGCTGCTATCGGTATGGCTATAATAACTGCCTTCTACAGACGGCGTGGCGGTATAGAGGTTGATAAAGCAGACCTATTGAGGTGGTAGGAGGAGCGTAATGCAGAAGCTTATTCTTGGCGTGGTCTTCATTCCTCTTTTGGGTGCAGCCATCAACGGTATCTTCTGCTGGAAGACCAAAAGGAAGGCTCACTGGATTGCTGTGCCTGCCATTGCCATACCCGCTGTTTTGTCTCTCATTTTGCTCACCAAGGTGGCGAAAGGAGAGCGCTTTGATCAGGTGCTCTATTGGTGGATAGCCGTTGGAGACTTTAGGATCCCCATTGGTTTTCTCTTGGATGAGCTCTCGGTGGTTATGATATGTACGGTCACCTTTATCGCCACCTGGATACATATATACTCCATAGGTTACATGGATCATGAGCCTGACATCTCCTATGCCCGTTACTTTACCTATCTTAACCTCTTCGTCTTTTTCATGCTTGTGCTTGTTTTGGCCAACAACTACCTCTTGATGTTTGTGGGATGGGAAGGTGTTGGTCTCTGCTCCTACCTGCTCATTGGTTACTGGTACGAGAAGATGTCAGCGGCAAATGCCGGTATGAAGGCTTTCATCACCAACAGGATTGGTGATTTTGGCTTCACCATCGCACTCTTTCTTCTTTACAAGCACTTGGGAAGCCTTGTTTTTCACGATGTCTTCCATTCTGCCCATGAGCTTTCCGTACCTTTGGCAACAATTATAACCTTGCTGCTCTTTACCGGTGCTACCGGTAAGTCGGCTCAGATCCCTCTTTACGTGTGGTTGCCCGATGCCATGGAGGGTCCTACACCTGTTTCGTCCCTCATTCACGCTGCCACCATGGTTACCGCTGGTGTGTACATGATCGCCCGTTCCCATGCCCTGTTTAACTTGGCTCCCTTCACCATGGAGGTTGTTGCCACCATTGGTGTTGCCACTGCCATGTTTGCCGCATCCATGGCGCTGGTCAACAACGACCTCAAGAGGGTCTTGGCTTTCTCAACCATAAGTCAGTTAGGATACATGTTCGTTGGTGTGGGCGTTGGTGCCTATGCGGCTGGTGTGTTTCACCTGTTCACCCACGCCTTCTTCAAGGGCCTCATGTTCCTGTGTGCCGGCTCAGTGATGCACGCCCTGCACGGTGAACTGGATATGCAGAAGATGGGCGGGCTTATTAGGAAGATGAAGATTACGGGTATCACCTTTATCGTTGGTGCCCTTGCTATAGCTGGCGTTCCACCCCTTGCAGGATTCTGGTCTAAGGATAGCATACTGCATCATGCCTTTGTTTCGGGGCACAAGGTTATATGGCTGGTGGGAACCGTAACCGCTGGTATGACCGCCTTTTACATGTTCAGGCTCATCTTCCTCACCTTTTTCGGTGAGCCAAGGGGTAAGCATCTTTACGAGCACGCTCACGAGAATCCGCCTGTGATGACCATACCCCTTATCGTGCTCGCTATTGGCTCTGCGTTGGTGGGATTGCTTGCCTTAGCTCCCGGTGGAGGCTTTGAGGGCTTCTTAAATAGACTGATTGCTGCCGGGCATGAGGTGGCTCATCACGCTGCCCACGGTGAAGAGGGTGGTGCATCTGAGATGCTTCTGATCCTCATATCGGTGGCTGTGGGGCTTGCTGGAATTGCACTTGCCTACCTCATGTACATCAAGAGAAAACCCGATCCTGTGGCTATGGCTCAGCGCTTCAGACCCATATACGTGGTTCTTTACAACAGGTACTGGGTGGATGAGCTCTACTTTGCCCTCTTCATCAATCCCACAGTGCAGATATCTAAGCATGTGCTTTGGAAGATAGTGGATGTGCTTATCATAGATGGCCTTGTGAACCTTGTGGCCAAGGTCTGCTCTCTTGTGGGAGCTGGAGTCAGGAAGATACAGACCGGGTACATTCCCGATTACGCCTGGCTCATAATGGCCGGTGTGGCTGTGGTATGTGGACTGAAAATACTTTTCTGATGAGGGGTTAGGTGATGGTGGCGAACTTTCCCATACTTACGACGTTGATCTTTTTCCCGCTGGTTGGTGTGCTGGTCATTGCCTTCGTGGATAGAAAGAATGTGAATGTCATCCGCTGGGTGGCTTTGGTCACCTCTATAATAGAGTTTATCCTTTCAATTCCTCTCTACTTCCGGTTCAAGTTGGGTACTGCTCAGTTCCAGTTTGTGGAGAGGCTTCCCTGGATAAAGTCCTGGGGAGCGTGGTACCACCTTGGAGTTGATGGTATCTCTCTCTTTCTTGTGCTCTTAACCACCTTCCTTACCGTTTTGAGCATCCTTGCCTCTTGGTCCATAGAGAAGAGAGTAAAAGAGTACATGATATCCTTCCTCTTTCTTGAGACCACTATGGTGGGAGTCTTTGTGGCTTTGGATCTACTGCTGTTCTACCTCTTCTGGGAAGTGATGCTGATTCCCATGTTCCTGCTGATAGGTGTGTGGGGCGGTCCCAGGAGGGTCTATGCCGCTATAAAGTTCTTCCTTTATACCATGGCCGGTTCTGTATTGATGCTGGGAGCGATTCTTTACCTCTACTGGAACCACTATAACGTTACTGGAAGCACCTCCTTTGAGCTGTTAGAGTTGCTTAAAACGCCTGTCCCGCAGCAGATGGTGCCTTGGCTCTTTCTCGCCTTTGCTGTTGCCTTTGCCATTAAGGTGCCCATGTGGCCCTTCCACACGTGGTTGCCCGATGCCCACGTTGAGGCTCCTACGGCAGGTTCTGTGATTCTTGCCGGTGTTCTGCTTAAGATGGGAACCTACGGCTTTATGCGCTTCTGTATGCCCTTCTTCCCACAGGCGGTACAGAAGTTTACGGTGTTGTTCTTGGCACTTGCGGTGATAGGTATCATATACGGTGCATTGGTTGCTCTGGTGCAGGAGGACATCAAGAAGCTTGTGGCTTACTCCTCCGTTAGCCATCTTGGCACCTGTATGCTTGGGCTCTTCGCCCTTAACCTCCAGAGTGTTTCGGGTAGCCTTCTTCAGATGATAAACCATGGTATTTCCACAGGCGCCCTCTTTTTGCTGGTGGGAATGATATACGATAGAAGACACACGAGGCTTATCAAAGAGTACGGTGGTATCGCCAAGGTTATGCCCATATACGCCACTTTCTTTATGATAGCTATGTTCTCATCCTGTGGACTTCCGGGACTAAACGGCTTCGTAGGTGAATTCCTGACCCTTATCGGTACGTTTAAAAACTACCCGCTGTTTGCGGTTTTGGGTACCACTGCTGTTGTCTTCTCGGCGGCTTATCTGCTTTGGATGTACAAGAGGGTATTCTTCCAGTCCCTGACC
>JALWBK010000065.1 GCA_027037155.1 bacterium
CTTGTGAGCGTTCTTGTTTATCTTGTCGCAGAGCCTTCTCACCAGCTCGTCCTGCACCTCCACATCGGTGGCTGCAGGATAGCCCCTGTAATCGTGGGTCAGACCCGTGATGTGGAACCTGTAACCGTCTCCAGCCTTCACCATATTGGGCACCAGATCCTCCGCAGGCTCATAGGGCAGATACTCACCCGGCTTCTTGGTGGTCCAACGGCGCTCAACCACCTTGATCTTTTCAGGCTCAGGAATGATCACCTTCTCGGTCATGTGACCAACACACTCGTCCATCATGAAGAAGACAGGGCATCTATAGATCTCAGCCAAGTTGAAGGCGTCAATGATAAAGTCAAAACACTCCTGGGGAGAACTGGGGGAGATAGCGATGATCTCATAATCGCCATGGGAACCCCACTTTATCTGCTGCATATCAGCCTGAGAGGGAAGAGTGGGCATACCCGTTGAGGGGCCACCTCTTTGAACATCCACAAAGACACAGGGGGTCTCAGTCATGGCAGCATAACCGATGTGCTCCATCATAAGGGAGAGTCCTGGTCCAGAAGTGACGGTCATGGCCTTCAGTCCAGCCCAGACCGCTCCCTGAAGACAGATGGACGAAGCGATCTCATCCTCCATCTGGATGAACATGCCACCCACCAGGGGAATCCTTGCCGCGAACCTCTCCACCACCTCCGTAGAAGGAGTAATGGGATAACCTGCGGCAAAGCGGCAACCTGCAGCGAGGGCCCCTTCACAGGCGGCATGGTTACCGTCCAGGTAGTGGGCACCTGTCAAAACACCCTTTGGATCAGCAGTAGTCCACTTAATCTCAGCCATCTTGATACCTCCGTCATTCCTCTATCTTTTCTCTGTACCCGTATATGGCAAAGTCGGGACAGTACATTCCACAAAGACCGCAACCAGTACACTTATCGGGATAGGCAAACTCGGGGTAATGGTACCCCTTGGCGTTGAACTTGGAAGACATAACTATAGCACCGGTGGGGCAGAAAGAAACACAGATCTCACATCCCTTACACCTATCGGGCTTGATAACAACCACTCCTCTGAACTTCCTCTTCTTAGCAGCAGCATCCGCCATTGTTAAACCTCCCAGTTATTTGCCAAGCACCTTGGCAACAGTCTCACCTATCTCAGCCGGGCTCTCCACCACGTGAACACCGGCCTCCCTCAACGCAGCCATCTTCTCGGCAGCGGTACCCTTACCACCGGCAATTATAGCACCGGCGTGTCCCATCCTCCTTCCGGGAGGAGCTGTCCTACCGGCGATAAAGGCAACCACTGGCTTGTTAAACTCCTTCTTGATGTACTCAGCTGCCTCCTCCTCTGCGGTTCCACCAATCTCACCGATCAACACCACCACCTCCGTCTCAGGATCATCCTTGAAGAGCTTGAGCAGATCTATAAACCTGGAACCAATGATGGGATCACCACCTATACCTATACAGGTGGACTGGCCAATACCCCTGGTGGTACACTGCCAAACGGCCTCGTAAGTAAGGGTACCGGATCTGGAGATGACACCCACAGGACCCCTCTTGAAAATATACCCGGGCATTATTCCCATCTTACACTCTTCAGGGGTGATAATTCCAGGACAGTTGGGACCGATGAGCCTGCATCCCTTATCCCTAATAGCCCTCTTCACCTTCATCATATCCAGAGCAGGGATTCCCTCGGTAATTGCCACAATCACCTCACATCCAGCATCGGCAGCCTCGGCAATGGCATCAGCAGCAAAGGCAGGAGGAACAAAGATCAAAGATGCATTGGCACCTTCCTTCTCCACAGCTTCAGCCACAGTGTTGTAAACGGGGACTTTACCCTCCCACATCTGGCCGCCTTTGCCAGGAGTAACACCGGCAACGATCTTGGTGCCATACTCAATACACTGCTTGGCGTGGAAGGTACCTTCCTTACCCGTTATACCCTGAACAACAACCCTTGTATCCTTATTCACCAAAATGCTCATAGCCCAACCTCCCTATTAAAGTTCACCTTTGGCTGCCTTAACAGCCTTCTCGGCACCATCGGCCATTGAATCGGCAAGTATAAAGGAGAGACCGCTGTTTTTGAGGATCTCCATGGCCTCATCCCTATTGGTACCCTCAAGTCTCACAACCATAGGCACCTTCACCTCAAGCTCAGAGGCAGCTTTTGTTACACCCTCTGCAACCCTGTCACAGCGTACGATTCCACCGAAGATGTTTATGAACACCGCCTTCACGTTGGGATCGCTAAGAAGGATCCTAAAGGCGTTTTTCACCCTCTCGGCATTGGCAGCTCCACCCACATCAAGGAAGTTGGCAGGCTCACCGCCGTAAAGCTTAATGATATCCATGGTCGCCATAGCCAAACCAGCACCGTTCACCATACAGCCGATGTTTCCATCTAACTTGATGTAGTTGAGATCGTACTTAGAGGCCTCAACCTCCAAAGGATCTTCCTCGTGTATATCCCTGAGCTCGGCAATCTCGGGATGCCTGTAAAGGGCGTTGTCGTCAAAGTTTATCTTGGCATCAAGGGCTATCAAATCACCCTCTTTGGTGAGAACGAGGGGATTGATCTCCGCAAGGGATGCATCCTTCTCTATGAAGAGCTTGTAAAGGGCAGTAATAAAGTGAACCGCCTTCTTCAGGGTATCGCCAGTAAAGCCAAGACCAAAGGCGAGCTTCCTCGCATAGAAGGGCATGATGCCCAAAGCTGGATCCACAAAGGCCTTCAGGATCTTTTCCGGGCTCTTCTTGGCCACCTCCTCAATCTCCACACCACCTTCGGAAGAGACCATTATTACGGGACATTCTGTCTGCCTATCAATGACCATACCAACGTAAAACTCCTTCTCAATGTTCAGGCCCTCTTCCACAAGAACCTTCCTAACCAGCTTTCCCTCGGGACCGGTCTGATGGGTTACTAACTTCATACCGATCATCTTCTTGGCGATCTCGTAAACCTCATCCACACTCTTGGCCAGCTTAACGCCACCGGCCTTACCACGACCACCGGCATGGACCTGGGCCTTCACCACAAAGAGATTACCCCCAAGCTCCTCGGCGATCTTCTTCGCCTCTTCGGGGGTCTCAGCAACCTTACCTCTGGGAACCGGTATCCCGTACTGCTTAAACAGCTCCTTAGCTTGGTACTCGTGAACCTTCATGGAATCCCCTCCTTTAACACAAAATTAAAATAGGGGACCTCCCCACCAGAGGAAGTCCCCCAAGCCTTTCGTTCAAACTGCTACAGATTGAGATCTCCAACTTAGAGCCTCCCGCGCAGCATGAGCTTCCTCAGATCCACAATGGCCTGAGTTGGATTCAGCTCTTTGGGGCAGGCCTCAACACAGTTGAAGATGGTGTGACATCTCCAAATTCCGTGCTTGTCGTCTATGGCATTCACCCTCTCTTCAAAGCCCTCGTCTCTGCTGTCAAACAAGAACCTGGCAGCCTTCAACAAGGCATTGGGACCAAGGAAGTTCTTGTCTGCCCAGTAGGTGGGACATGAGCTGGTGCAGCAGCCACAAAGTATACACTCATACTTGCCATCAAGCTTCTTTCTATCCTCAGGGCTCTGGAGCCTCTCCTTATCAGTGGGAGGAGGCGTCTTGGTAATGAGGTAAGGCTTGATGGCATAGAGCTTATCATAGAAAGGCTCCATGTCCACCACAAGATCCTTTATAACAGGAAAGCCCCTCAAAGGCTCTATAGTAACCACAGTGGTTCCCAAATCCTTCAACTGGGTCTCACAGGCAAGACCGTTCTTACCGTTTATGGTCATACCACAGGAGCCACAGATCCCGTGCCTGCACGCCCTACGATAGGTAAGAGAGCCGTCAAGGTTCCACTTGATGTAGTTAAGGGCATCCAGAACGGTCCATCCAGGCTCCGGCTCAAATCTATACTCCTGGATCCTTCCCGTCTCATCCTTCTCTGGATCGTACCTGAAAATTCTGAATGTATACTCAGCCATAGCGGCACCCCCTTAGTATTTCCTCTCTTCAGGCTTGAATCTTGTGATAACCACAGGCTTGTAGTCAAACTTGACTCCCTCTTCCGTTCTCCAGGCAAGGGTATGCTTGAGCCAGTTGTCATCGTCTCTCTTGGGATAGTCCGTCCTGTAGTGGGCACCTCTGGACTCAGTCCTGTTCAGAGCAGAAGCCACAATCACCTCTGCCGTCTCAAGCAGATGACCAAGCTCTATAGCCTCCATCAGATGGGTGTTGAACTTGGTTCCTCTATCCTCAATATGGATGTTCTTGTATCTCTTCTGAAGATCCTTGATGATCTCGTACATCTTCTCAAGCTTCTCCTGATCCCTGAAAACGCCACAGAGAGTGTACATGTTCTCCTGAAGTATCTTCCTCAGTTCTGCAGGACGCTCGGGACCATTGGAGTTGAGCACCCACTCAACCTCTTTAATGGCAGGCTCAGCGGCATCTTCAGGCAGCACCTCAAAGACAGGATTTGTAGAAAGATAAGCCACAACATCCTTACCAGCACGCTTACCGTGAACAGATGCATCAAGCAAAGAGTTGGTTCCAAGCCTGTTGGCACCATGTACGGAAACACAGGCACACTCGCCAGCCGCCCACAAACCTTCTAGCCACTTCTCCTTTCCATCCGCAAGAACCCTACAGCGAATGTCTGTGGGAATACCACCCATGGAGTAGTGGGCTGTCGGCTGAATGGGAACGGGCTCCTCAATGGGATCCACACCGGCAAACTTCATAGCAAGCTCTCTAACCTGGGGCAATCTCTCCTTTATCTTCTCAGCACCCAAGTGTCTGAGATCCAGATAGACGTACTGCTGACCACCTATACCCCTACCGGCCTCTATTTCAGACCACTCTGCCCTGGAGACCACATCACGGGGAGCCAGCTCCATCTTGTCCGGAGCGTATCTCTTCATAAACCTCTCACCAAGGTCGTTTATAAGATAACCTCCTTCACCTCTTGCTCCTTCGGAAAGCAGTATTCCGCTTCCGGCAAGTCCTGTTGGATGGAACTGAACAAACTCCATATCTTCAAGAGGAAGCCCTGCCCTCATAGCCAAGGAAAGGCCATCGGCAGTATTTGCGTGGGAGTTAGTGGTTATGGAGAAACACCTTCCATAACCTCCCGTTGCCAAAACAACCGCCTTGGCCTGGAAGACATGAATGCCACCATTTATAAGATCCCAAGCAGTAACTCCGATGCACTTGCCATCCTTGATGATCAGAGAAAGCACAAAGAACTCAGAGTAGAACCTCACCTGATGCTTCACACACTGCTCCCAAAGGGTGTGCAAAAGCACGTGTCCCGTTCTATCAGCAGCCATACACGCTCTCAACACCGGCTTTCCACGACCGAAATCCTTAACGTGACCACCGAAGTAACGCTGCATGATTTTTCCGTCAGGTGTTCTGGAAAACGGCACTCCCATGTGCTCGTACTCGTAGATGATTCTGGGAGCCTCTTTAACCATAAGCTCTATGGCATCCTGATCACCTAAATAGTCACTACCCTTTACTGTATCAAAAAAGTGCCACTCTACGTGATCCTCCTCCAAGTTGGCCAAAGCAGCAGCGATACCACCCTGAGCCGCACCTGAATGGGACCTGGTAGGAAACACCTTCGTCAAACACGCAACATCATAACCGGCCTTCTTTATCTCAAGAGCAGCGAACATTCCCGCAAGGCCGGCTCCCACCACCACAGCATCGTGAACATGAACGTTATGTATATCCACACCCTTGGGCTCTTCATGAACTACCTTTGCATCCTCGGTATTGTAGTATTTTGCACACTCCCCAACCTTAAACATTCCTCTGTACTCGCTCATCCTACCTCACCTCCTAAGATCTTAAGCCACCGGTTTAAAAGGTATAACCGTTATAGCGCCAAGGAAGAAGAGAATACCACCCACCGTAACCAAGAGGAAGAAGATGATGCCCTGCCAAAGCTCACTGTCAACGTAATCCTGAACCACCATCCACACACCATTCAGTCCATGATACAGAGCACAGGCGAGAAAGAGCATATCAATAACCTTCCAGGTAGGTGTAGCAAGCCTTGGAGCTATCCTCTCGTAGGTAACCCCTTCAGGCTTGGGAAGTCCATGAGTCACCCAGAAGTGAACAATAAGAAGCACCACCAGCAGTACACCGGTTATCCTCTGAAAGAGCCATGCATAAAAACCGCCGGAAGTCCTTTTCTCCTTCATACCACCCCTCCGTTAATGGCTTAAAGCGTGCAAGAAATGCATAAACATAGGTATTCCGCCAACTAAGAACAGGACAGCGGCTATAGCCATTACTGCCCCAAAGATGGCCTTGTGAGCACCTGCAGCGTTATCGGCAAATTCCACTATTATTATCCTGAGACCATTAAAAGCATGGTACAAAACAGTCCCAAGAAGTCCTATCTCCAAGAGCAAGAAGATGGGCTGCTGAACCACAGACATCACCTTATTGAACCCTTCAGGACCAGAGGCAATGTTGTGAATCACCCAGATATGCAAAAGAAGATAGAACACCAACAAAAGCCCCGTAATCCTGTGCAACAACCAAGCGATGAAGCCCAGGTGCCACCGATAATGCCTAATAACTGGCGGTTTCTGAAGCATTTTACACCTCCCTTGGAAGTTTAGCCCTCAACTCTATACTCTTTTATCCCCATCTCTTCAAGATCTCCACCATGGGCATCGTAAACCACAATCACAGGAAAGTCTTCCACTTCCAGCCTTCTAACAGCCTCAGGACCCAAATCCTCGTAAGCAATAATCTCAGCCTTTTTTATCCTCTGAGAAAGCAGAGCACCACAACCACCAACGGCACCAAAGTACACCGCCTTATACTTCTGGCAGTGCTCTTTAACCTCCTGACTCATCTTGCCCTTTCCTATCATCCCTTTAAGACCCAAGGCAATGAGCTTGGGAGCATAGGGGTTCATCCTGTAGCTTGTGGTGGGACCGGCAGCTCCCACAGGCCTTCCGGGTCTGGCTGGAGAGGGACCAACGTAATAGATGATCTGCCCTTTCACATCAAAGGGAAGCTCTTCCCCTTTCTCAAGGGCCTCAATCATCCTCTTATGGGCAGCGTCCCTTCCCGTATATATCACACCGGAGATAAGAACGTTATCCCCAGCTTTTAACTTCAAAATATCCTCATCCGTCAAAGGAGTTGTTAATCTAATTACATCACCCATTTTTAAACCCCCTAAATTATAATCTCCTTGTGCCTTGCAACATGACAGTTGATGTTTACGGCACAAGGAAGACTCGCGATGTGAACGGGCTCCATCTCAAAGTGCACAGCAAGAGCAGTAACCGTTCCACCCCATCCCATAGGACCTATTCCCAACTTGTTTATTCTCTCAAGTATCTCCTGCTCCACCTTGGCCAGCTCAACGTCGGGATTGGGCTTGCCCACAGGCCTCAAAAGGGCTTTCTTGGCAAGGAATGCACTCCTCTCAAAGGTACCACCTACCCCCACACCCACGATAATTGGAGGACAGGGGTTACCACCGGCCTCTTTCACCCTGTTAACAACGGTCTCTATAACGCCCTCCAAACCATCTGCCGGCTTTAGCATGGTGACCATGCTCATGTTCTCGCTTCCACCACCTTTAGGCGCCACCACTATACGCACCTTATCTCCAGGCACTATGTCGTAGTGGATAACAGGCGGGGTATTATCTCCAACGTTGGCTCTGGTAAAGGGATGACAGGTGGACTTTCTCAGATACCCCTCTTTGTAGCCCTTCCTAACACCCTCGTATATAGCCTCTTTCAGGCTACCACCGGTGAAGTGTACCTCCTGACCTATCTCAAGAAAGACAACCGCAAGACCACAGTCCTGGCAGATGGGAGCAACCCTCTGACGGGCAAGCTCGGCATTCTCCAGAATCATGGAGAGAACCGCTTTTCCAACTGGGGACTTTTCTTTTTCCAAGGCCTCCTTAAGTGCCTGGTAAACATCATCGGGCAGCTCGTAATTCGCCTCAATACAAAGCTTCGCTATTGCCTCAGTAATCTGCGAAACATCAATTACTCTCATAACCAAACCTCCACAAAGGAATTAAGGGAGGGAAGAGCCTTCTCCCCTCCCTTACACCAGAAAATTCTATCCAGCAAAGGAATCGCTTACTTTATGTATCCCCACTCTTTGAGCTTGTCCACAAGGCCCTTTACTCTGCCTGCAGAGGCCTGAAGGGCCTTCAACTCATCATCGGTAAGCTTCAACTCAATGATCTTCTCCACACCATTAGCACCTAAGAGACAGGGAACACCACAGTAAACACCGTCTATACCGTACTCACCCTCGCAAAGAGCCGCACAGGGCTGGATCCTCTTCTGATCCTTCAGGATAGCTTCCACCATCTCCACCGTGGCAAGGGCAGGTGCATAGTAAGCAGAACCGGTCTTCAGAAGCTTAACGATCTCACCACCACCAACCCTGGTTCTCTGAACGAGAGCCTCAATCCTGTCCGCAGGGATCAGCTCTGTGATGGGAATACCGCTCACAGTAGTGAACCTCGGAAGCGGCACCATGTCATCACCGTGACCACCAAGCACCATGGCGCTTATCTCCTTAACGGAAACGCCCAGCTCCATAGCTATGAAGGCACGGAACCTGGCAGAGTCCAGATTACCGGCCTGTCCAAGCACCCTATTTTTGGGGAATCCAGAAACACTCCAGGCAAGCTGAGTCATGGCATCCAAAGGATTGGTCACAACAATTATAATGGCATTGGGAGAGTACTTGGCAACCTGCTCGGTAACGGACTTGATGATCTTGGCGTTGATCTCAAGCAGATCATCTCTGCTCATACCGGGTTTTCTGGGAGATCCGGCGGTGATCACCACTATATCGGAATCGGCAGTATCCGCGTAGTCGTTGGTACCAACCACCTTGGAATCCCAACCCTCAAGAGGGGTAGCCTCAAACATATCAAGAGCCTTACCCTGAGGCATATCCTCAACGATATCTATAAGAACCACATCTCCTAACTCTTTGATGGCGCAGAACATTGCCACGTGCTCACCAACGTGACCTGCACCAACAACCGTTATCTTTGCTCTCTTACCCATAACTCCACCTCCGAAAAATTTTAATTTGTGCAATAAAAAAGGGGGCTTTGAAGCCCCCTTAAGTACTTAGCTTCCAGCAACAGGAAGGCTCTCAGCCACTTCCTTGACCCAGCGAGTGGTGATGGACTTGGGTCTCTCAATGGGCAGCATGTAACCCCTGACCAGTATGGCCTGAGCTGTACAACCGAGAGCCCTGGAGACACCAAACAGCACAGTGTAGAAGTCATACTCCCTTATACCATAGTGCCAGAGAAGCACACCTGAGTGGGCATCCACGTTAGGCCAGGGGTTCTTGGCCTTTCCGTGCTTCTTGAGAACCTCAGGAATGACCTCGTAACAGAGGCTGACGATCTTGAAAAGCTCATCATCGGGCAGGTGCTTCAGAGCGAAGTCTCTCTGAGCCACATACCTGGGATCGGTTACCCTCAAAACGGCGTGCCCGTAACCAGGAATAACCTGTCCAGAGTTCAGGGTGTCCCAGGCAAACTGCTCAAGCTGCTCCTTTGTGGGCACGCCACCAAACTTGGCGTAAAGCATCTGTATCCACCTGAGAACCTCTTGGTTGGCAAGGCCGTGCAGCGGACCGGCAAGACCGTTCATAGCCGCAGAGAAGGACCTGTAAATGTCGGAGAAGGCAGAGTTCACCAGCAGGTTGGTGTGGGCAGAGACGTTTCCGCCCTCATGATCAGAGTGGAGGAACATGTAAAGTCTGAAGAGCTCATAGACCTCAAAGTCATCAAAGCCCATCATGTGGGCAAGGTTAGCAGCCCAGTCCAGATTGGGATCGGGAGCAATGTGGGTATCACCTTTATACTTTCTTCTGTAGATGTAAGCAGCAATAACAGGAAGAGCGGCAAGCAAGTTCAGAGAGTCCTCAAGCATAGCCTCCCAGTGCTCTTCTCTCCTCATACCCTCTTCGTACCTTTTGGCAAAGACAGACTCTCTCTGCATTGCAAGGATACCTGCAGCAAACATGGTCATAGGATGGGTATCCACAGGCATAGCTCTCAACACATCAAATACATACTGGGGAACATTCTGCATCCTCTTGGTAAGCTCAGCGGTGATCTCCTTCACGTTCTCCTCAGAGGGAAGCTCACCAGTAAGCAAGAGATACCAGAGTCCCTCGGGCAGAGGCTCAAAACCGCCCTCAGCGGTAGGAAGCTTGTGAGGACCCTCTCTCAACTCAGGAATGGTGTATCCTCTAAACTTCACACCCTCTTCGGGAAAGACCTCAGATGTATCGCACACCAAAGCCTTAAGACCTCTCATTCCTCCATAGGCATGTCCAATAGTACAGTCCATAGTCTTTCTGTTGCCGTACTTCTTTCTGATCTCAGCTACCTCAGCACGCCACTGAGGTATAAGATCGGCCAACCTCTCCTTTAACTTCATAGCTACACCTCCATTAATTTGTATTTACCTACTCTTGTGATAGTTTAGACAATCTACAAAGTCAATAGGAAAAAACTAATAAAAAAGGCCGACGGCAAAAAACCGCCGGCCTAAATATTTACAGATTTGAAAAGATCACTCTTTTATTTCTATTTCCTTGAAGGACTTGCTTCCAAACTGCTTGGCAACGTTGAGCATACCACCAAGCAGTATAACCTTGCGCTCCCTGTCGGTGAGATCAACCCTGAGAGGAATCCTGATACCAGTATCCTCATACTTGGCTTCACCCTCAGGAGTCTCCTGAACCTTGGCCAACACGATCATCTCAAAGGTGTCCTTGCCCTCAATCAATCCCTTCCTTATTCCAGGTATCTTAACCCTATCTCCCTGCTGTATCTTGTCGTAGTCCTCAGGATTGACGAAGTACATAGGCACTATACCGAAGTTGATAAGGTTGGCCCTGTGAATACGCTCAATGGAACAGGCCACCACAGCCTTCACACCCAGATACATCGGACAAAGGGCTGCGTGCTCCCTTGAAGATCCCTGCCCGTAGGACTCACGGCCCACGATGATATTGTGGATGCCCTTCTCCTTATTGGCAAGGGCCCTCTTGGAGAAGGTGGGATCAACGCTTTCAAACACAAACTCGGCATACTTGGGAACATTAGACCTGTACTTGAGGCGCTGCCCAGCAGGCATGATATGGTCTGTGGTGATCTTATCACCTACCTTAATAGTAACCTCGCCTTCTATGTCCTGAGGCAGCGGCTCGTTGGGAGGAGGAGGAACAATGTTGGGACCTCTATAAACTTCTATCTTCTCCGGCTCCTCTGCAGGAGGAACGATCATGGAATCGTCAATGAGGAACTTCTCGGGCATCTTCACATCGGGATACTTGATACCGTACTTCTCCTCAAGCTTCCTCGGATCAAGGAAGACGCCCTCAATAGCACAGGCAGCCGCAGTTTCAGGGCTCACAAGATAAACTCCAGCCGTGAGAGTACCTGATCTTCCGTAGAAGTTTCTGTTGTTGGTTCTCACAGACACAGCGTTGTTCTGCGGAGCCTGACCCATTCCAATGCAGAAGCCACAGGCAAGCTCCTGCAACCTTATGCCAAATTCAAACATAGCATCCAAAAGACCATCCTGATCAATCATCCTGAGAACCTGCTTGGAACCAGGAGCCACAACCACATCAAGATGGGGCGGGCAGTGCTTTCCAGAAGCCTTGAGAATCTTGGCAAAGGTAGCAAGGTCTCTGTAGGAAGAGTTGGTACAGCTACCCACGCAAACCTGATTCACAAGCTTACCCTCAAGCTCCCTCACAGGCACTATATTATCAGGGCTGTGAGGACAGGCACAAAGCGGCTCAAGCTCGGAGAGATCTATCTCAATAACCCTCTGGTACTCGGCATCAGGATCTGCCTCCAGCGGGATCCAGTCCTCTTCCCTTCCCTGCGCCTTCAGGAACTCCCTGGTCACCTCGTCAGAGGGGAAAATGGAAAAGGTAACTCCTAATTCAGCACCCATATTGGTAATGGTAGCTCTTTCAGGCACCGTAAGAGTCTTCACGCCAGGACCAAAGTACTCCACAGCCCAGCCAACGTTACCCTTGGTAGTTAAAATTTCCAGCATCTTCAGTATCACATCCTTGGCGGAAACCCAGGGCTTAAGCCTACCGGTTAGCTTCACACCAATGACCTTGGGACAGGTCATGTAGAAGGGACGACCGGCCATAGCGGCAGACACATCCAAACCACCGGCACCTATGGCTATCATACCTATACCACCGCCTGTAGGCGTGTGGGAGTCAGAACCCAGCAAGGTCTTTCCAGGC
>JALWBK010000066.1 GCA_027037155.1 bacterium
CTCGTAGAAGGCAAAGTAGAATATGGAAACGAGAATAATAGCTATAGCAAGCTGCACTAAGTAAAAAAACAGAACCGGATCATCTATCTTTCCTATCCGATAGATAAAGACAGTGGAAACCAAGATAACAAAGACACCCGAGATCACACCACCTTTAGGATCCGTAATTATTGCCATAGCAAGAACGTACACGGGCATCCATACCGCAAGTTGCCACTTATTCTGAACAACCTGTACATGAATAACCAGCGCCATCAAAAACAGGGAATAGAGATAGATCATGTAAACCGAAAGCTTATACCTCTTCTCAAGATTAAACACGGCAAAAAGAAGAATGAAAAGGAAAACAATCTCAGCATAGGCGAGTGTCATGAGACCCTGGTAGATGTTGAAAGCTATCACAAGAAAGAATGCAACTATAGAGACTAAAATAAGAATCTTTATGTACTTAACCTTAAGATCAAATAAATCCATAATAATCTCCGTTATTTCTTCGCTGCCCACCCGCTTATATCACAAGTACTTGGTATTTCAAGAGATAAATTGTGACACAGCTTTGCCATATCTTCAGGAATAGATGAATGCAACTCAATATACCTCTCTGTCACAGGATGTTTAAAAGCCAGAAAAGCGGCGTGAAGCGCCTGCCTGTGTATCAGATCCAGCCCCTTCTTCCCATACACTGGATCTCCTATTATGGGACAGCCTATGTGATGCAGATGAACCCTTATCTGATGGGTCCTTCCCGTCAAAATCCTCACCAAAAGCAGACTGAACCTTTCAGTTTTTGAAAAGACCCTATAGAGGCTAATCGCTTCTCTCCCTTTTGGCACCACCGCCATCTTCTTTCTATCCACGGGATGCCTGCCAATGGGCGCTTCAATCCTACCCTCCATAAACCTCGGCACTCCCCAGCAAACGGCAATATAGACCTTAACCACCTCCCTGTTCTTCAGCATCTCGGTTAAGGCAAGGTGCGCCTTCTCATCTTTGGCAACCATCATAAGACCCGATGTGTCTTTGTCTAACCTGTGAACTATTCCCGGTCGCTGAACACCGCCAAGCCAAGACAGCGTGGGAAACCTGGCTATAAGCACATTTGCCAGCGTATCCTGCTGATGGCCACAAGCAGGGTGCACGGGAAGACCGGCAGGCTTCTCCACCACTGCAAGATACTCATCCTCGTAGTAAACCTTCAGATCCATATCAAGGGGAACAAGCTCGCTCTCTTCCGGCTCAGGGATGAACACATCAATAGCATCCCCCTCAGATACCTTCACACCCGCTTTTTTGGGCATTTGTCCATTCACGAGCACGTTACCTGAAACAATAAGCCTCTTCACCTGACTCCGGGTAAAGCCAAGTCGAGATTCCAAGAACCTATCCAGCCTCAACCCTGAAGACTGGGAGGGAACCCTCAGAACCTTCCGTACACCCTCTCCCCGCACTGGGGACATCTACCCTCTTTCAGATAGGAAAAGGTCTCAAAGAAGCCGGTCCTCTTAATCAGGAGTCTCCCACAGGAGGGACAGTACGTGCTGTTGAGCTCATCGTCAGGAACATTCCCAATGTAAACGTACCTCATCCCCCTCTCAAGAGCCTTTCTCCTTGCCATAAGAAGCGTCTCAACCGGTGTAGGTGGAAGATGGCTCATCCTGTAATGGGGATAAAACCGCGTAAAGTGAAGGGGAATCTCCACGCTCACACCGGCCAAAAATTCAACTAACTCCTCTATCTCCTGCTCAGAATCATTCAGCGTGGGAATGATCAAATTGGTCACCTCCACGTGAACACCGGCGTTAAAAGCCTCTTTAATAGTGTTTTTTGTTGCTTCCAGACTGCCGCCGGCACATACATCCCTGTAGAACTTTTGAGTAATCGCCTTAAGATCAATGTTCATTGCATCAACAAAAGGAAGCAGCTCCCGTAAAGGCTCTTCATTTATCTGACCGTTGGTTACCAAGACTATGGGCAACCCTTCGGCTTTTGCCAGCTTCGCTACATCAATAAGGTACTCAAACCACACCAAAGGCTCCGTATAGGTGAAGCATATTCCCTTTGATCTGTATCTCTTTGCCAGTCCCACCAGCTCCTCAGGGGAAATATACTGGGTGGGACAATCAAACTGCGATATCTGGTAGTTCTGACAGTGCAAACACCCCAAATTACACCCGTTACACGCCAAAGAGATGATGTAACTTCCAGGATAGAAGTGGTACAAGGGCTTTTTTTCTATGGGATCGTTGGCAACGCTAACCACCTCACCGTACCCAGTGGCTACAAGCCTACCTCCCTGGTTGGATCTAACCCTACAAAAGCCTCTCTTCCCCTCTGCAATTACACACTGTCTCGGACACAAAAGACACCTTACCCTATTGTTATCCAAGGGCTTCCAGTATTTGGCTTCTGGCTTCATCACTTGTATCTGTTAACCGTGAACCTGTAGATTTTCACAGGCTCGCCAGGTGATATTCCCGCCTTTGCCATGGCTATGGCAAGCTGCTGCTGAACCGTATCTACCCCCTCCAAATCCGGTAGCAACAGCCCCCTTCTCCATCCAGACTCCACAATCACCCCGTACTTTTTGGGATCTAACTGCGAAAGATCTGACACAGGCTCAGGCGGCGAGAGAACGTCCACCGATATCTCAAGCTCGTCAAGCTCGTCCTCCGTTATGGGTGGAAATCTCGGGTCCTCTGTGGCAGCGGTGATAGCGTTTCTTATCACCTCTTCAGCCACATTTCTGCACAGGGGCAAAAAGGTACCCATACACCCCCTAAGCTGTCCGTTTTTCTTTATAGAGACAAAAACACCTGCCTCCTGCTTCATCTCAGGCGTCATCTCCTCAGGAGGAGGCGGCTCTATCACCCTCCCGTGCTTCACGTACTCTTCAATCGCTCTCTTTGCCAACCTTACCAAAGGATGCATCAGTAATCCCTCTCAGCAAGGTATTCCGCTATGCCAACAAGATAATCCTTTTCCTTACAATTCTCAAACTCTTTTAGCGCATCAACAGCTCTCTTTCCGTGCTCTTTCACCCTCTCTTTGGCCTTTTCAACACCTCCATATTTAAATATAATATCCCGCACAAAACCAAAAATCTCCTCATCAAATTCCTCAGCCAACAAAAGATCTCTCACCCTCTTATACTCCTCTTTAGTGGCATCTTTTAGGGCAAAGATTAAAGGCAGTGTGACCTTTCCCTCCCGAAAGTCGTTTCCCACAGGCTTTCCCGTCTTGGCAGGATCCCCCGCTATATCCAAAATATCATCGGAGATCTGAAAGGCAAACCCAACCTCCGTGCCGTAGCTCCTCAAAGCCTCTCTTTTAGCCTCGCTACCCCCCAAGATGGCACCCACCTCACAGGCGGCGGAGATAAGGGCAGCGGTTTTGCCGTATATAATCTGGTAGTAATCCTCTTCACTGGTATGTATGTCAAAGCTCTTGATGAGCTGAAGTATCTCACCCTCTGCAAGACTGACACAGGCTTCAGACATAACCCCCAAAGCCTCTGGGGGAAGGTATTGAGTCATCATCCAGAAGGACCTCGCAAAAAGAAAGTCCCCCACCAGAATACTCGCCTGATTACCCCAAATCTTTCTCGCGGCCCTCCTTCCCCTTCTGGTATCCGACTCGTCCACCACATCATCGTGAAGCAAGGTCGCAGTATGTATATACTCCACCACAGCCCCTGCAACAGCCGCCGCATCGCCCCTGCAACCGCACAACTTAGCGGAAAGAAGTGTCAGCATAGGCCTGAAGCGCTTTCCACCCGACTCCAAAATGTAGGTGGATAGCTCTGGAATAATAGAGATGGCAGAGTGGAGATTGTTCCTCAAAAACTCT
>JALWBK010000067.1 GCA_027037155.1 bacterium
TGAATTAAGGTTGCTAAAAGAACGCAGAAGCAAAGGCCATTTCAGGTTGATATTTGAGGAGTTCTTTTTCCTTCAAGTGGTCCTTGCCATGAAGAAGGCAGGGGCCAAAATGCAAAAAGGTATAAGTTTCAACGTAGAAAGCGAAAAGCTGAAGCAGTTCATCAACAGCCTTCCCTTTGAGCTCACCTCAGCCCAAAAAAGGGTGCTTAAAGAGATTCTACAGGACATGGCATCGGAAAGACCCATGAATAGGCTCCTTCAAGGAGATGTGGGCTCGGGAAAAACGGTAGTGGCAGTGGCTGCTGCGGTGGTGGCCATAGACAACGGGTACCAGGTGGCTCTCATGGCACCCACTGAGATATTGGCAGAACAGCACTACCGCACTGTAAAGGAGATGACAAAAAAGTTAGGCATCAGGGTAGAGCTGCTGACATCTTCCACTCCTAAAGGAGAAAGAGAGCTGATTCTCAGAGGAGTCGCCAACGGAGATGTAAACATATTAGTGGGCACCCACGCCCTTATACAAGAGGGGGTCAGCTTCAAGAATCTGGGACTTGCCATAATAGACGAACAGCACCGCTTTGGCGTTGAACAGAGAAGGCTTTTGAGAGAGAAAGGGGAGGGATGCGATCTGCTGGTTATGACCGCTACCCCCATCCCCCGCACTTTAGCTCTAACCGTTTACGGAGACCTTGACGTCTCAGTGATAGACGAGATGCCTAAGGGCAGAAAACCGGTCATAACCCGTGTCATCACACCAAAAGACCGGGAGAAGGCGTATCTCTTCATAGAGAAACAGTTGGAGAAGGGGAGGCAGGCGTACATTGTCTTTCCCCTCATAGAGGAATCGGAGAAGATGAACCTTCCCTCTGTTTTGGAAATGTATCCGGTGATACAGGAGAGATTCAAAAGGTTTAAGGTAGGTCTCCTTCACGGCAGAATGAACGGAGCCGAGAAGGAAGAGGTGATGAGAAGGTTCAAAGAGGGCGAGATACAGGTTCTTGTCTCCACTACGGTGATTGAGGTAGGAATAGATGTGCCCAACGCTACAGTAATGCTGGTGGAAGGCGCCGAAAGATTCGGGCTATCCCAGCTGCACCAGTTGAGAGGTAGGGTAGGAAGAGGGCAGCACAGGTCTTACTGTCTGCTCATGATAAGCAAGGATAGGGTAAGTCCCTCAAGCTACATGAGACTGAAGGTGCTGGAAGAGACCACCGATGGCTTCAGGATAGCCGAGGAAGATCTCAAGTTCAGGGGACCGGGAGAACTTTTGGGGGTGAGACAGTCTGGACTTCCCGACTTCAGAGTGGCCGATCTGCTAAAGGATAGAGAGATATTAGAAGAGGCCAAAAGGCAGGCGGAAAAGCTGGTGTCAACCGATGCCAAACTTGACCATCCAAAACACAGGCTTCTTAGAACACTCTTGGAAAAGAAAGACTACTTTGCAAGGC
Organism: bacterium; assembly: GCA_027037155.1. GTDB lineage: Bacteria > Thermosulfidibacterota > Thermosulfidibacteria > Thermosulfidibacterales > Thermosulfidibacteraceae > Thermosulfidibacter. The sequence continues at coordinate 1,452 of JALWBK010000067.1, forward strand.
TTGCCTACACCCAGGCGGGGTAGGTTACTCCCTAATCTTCTTTGAAATTTCCCGATTGTAGCTCTCTATGATGTGCTTGAACATGAGAACGCCCTTGACCCTGTTGGGGTTGTCCCTTTCCACAACCAAAGCAAATCGCAGGTTCCCATCCAGCATCTTTATGAGTGCATCGTAAAGTGAATCGTCCTCAAAGACAGTAACCGGTTGTATCATGATATCCTCAGCTATGAGCAACTGGTCAAACTCTTCCTCAAGAAACGCCGGCTTCACCCTGTCTAAAACCACGATACCTATGAGATTACCCGACTCATCCACCACAGGAACACACTCTTGGTTCCTTTCAGCAATGATCCTTTTAATGGTGCTGAAGTTTTCGGATCTCACCACTGTCGCCAGCTTCTGAGGCTGGTACGCCTCCGCCACCTTTATGTTTTCAAGGATGTTTATGGTCACATCTGCAGCATGGGCGGGAGAGTGGAATTTGTTCCACACCTGCTTTTCATAAATAGACCACTTACGGGTGAGGATAAGGGCGATTATAGAAACCAAAAGCAGAGGGGTTATCAGCTCGTATCCTCCTGTCATCTCGCTACACATCAAAAGAGAACCTATAGGGGCGTTGGCAACCCCTGCAAAGAAGGCGGACATACCCACCACAACATAGGCGCCAGGTTGCGTCACTATATGGGGAAAGAAATGATGGGCAGTGTAACCCACCACTCCGCCTATCATACCGCCTATGAACAGGGTGGGACCGAATACACCGCCGGAGCCTCCAGAGGCGATGGTAAAGGAGGTAGCCGCGATCTTCAGTACTATGAGCACGTAGAATATGTGCAGATCCAAGTGGCCCAGTATAGCCTCCTGTATCCATCCCCAGCCATCGCCGTACACCTGGGGATACAAAAGCCCAAGGAGTCCCACCAGAATACCGCCTACGGCAGGCTTGAGAATTCTTGGAACGGGCATGGGCTTAAAAATACGGTTTCTGGTAAAGTAGAAAAACTTGACGTAAAAGGCACCCAAAGGCACGCACAACACACCCAAGAAGATATAAAAGGGAAGCTCTCTTATGTCTTTAAAGAAGTACTTGGGTAGGTAAAAGATCCTGTCGTGGCCGTAGAAGAAGGTGAAAATGATGTATGCCGTAATAGAAGATATGACGGTGGGGATTATGGCTTCTGTTTCCAGGTCCTCCTTATAGAGCACCTCCATGGCTGTAAGTGCCCCTCCCAAAGGTGCCCTGAATATGGCACCCAATCCACCACCGGCTCCTGCTATGAGCATGATGCGCCGCTCCCTGGGGGTAAGCCCCAGCTTCTCCGCCAGAAAGGAGCCAAAGCCCGCTCCTATCTGGATGGTGGGACCTTCTCTTCCCGCAGAGCCACCGGTGGAAAGCACCGCTACAGTAGCTATGGTCTTTATTATGGGAACTCTACCCCGGATGAACCCCTTCTTATAGTGAAAGGCCTCTATCATCGCATCGGTACCGTGTCCCTCCGCCTCAGGGGCAAAAAGGTACACCAAGATTCCTGATATCAGCCCACCTACAGCGGGAAGCACAAAGAAGATCCACCTTTTAAAAGCGGGACAGGTAACCTGTTCAAAGAGCCTCTCTCCATAAGGGGCAGGAGCCTCATAACCAGCAAGATGACACATTATCAGGTGCTTTCCGTGCTCCAGACACCAGAAGAAGATAACCGCACCAAAGCCTGCTATAACACCGATGATGAGCCCGTAAAGAACCCATCGTCCAGACTCTTCAAGCCTTAGTTCATGTACTATCTTTTGAATCAGGTTTTTCATGCAGCTTTTCTACCTCATCTTTACCGATACGATACACCTTGCCACAGTAGTTGCAGGTTATCTCAAGATAAGGCTCCTCAAAGGGCATATCCTTCACAAGCTCAAGCACAATCTGTTTGTTGCAGGGACAGTAGTACTTCACCTCCTTCAATCCCAAAAGGTGCGGAGCCATTCCCTCCAGTAGCATACAGGCAATGTCCTCGGGCCTTTTTCCCTCCTTTAAGAGCGTTGAAACGGGTGGAAAACTTTTCACACGCCTTTCAACCTCTTCTATTAATTTCGGAGATGCCCCGGGAAGGGGCTGCACCAAGTATCCACCTGCAGCCTCAACCAACCCATCGGTTCCTATAAGCACCCCCAAAGCCACAGCTGAGGGTATCTGCTCGGACTTCCAGAGGTAGTAGGCTATGTCCTCACCAATCTCACCAGAGACCAGTGGAACTACACCTACGTACGGGTCTTTCATGCCCATGTCCTTCATTACCACAAGCCTTCCCTGACCAACCACCTTCCCAACGTCCCACTTCTTAACACCGTCAACATCCTTGGTGACGTCCTCCACCGGCTGAGTGTTCACCATAC
>JALWBK010000068.1 GCA_027037155.1 bacterium
CCCCTGCAGTTGACACAGTTACCAAGGACAACAGGAACAACACCGACATCAACCAAGCAAATTTCCTACTCATGCCTCCTACCTCCTTACTTTAGTTTTTTCTCTAAGAAATCCTTCTTAAATCCCCACAAAAACAACCTGCTCTCTCCTCGCCTTTTCTACCACCTCCTTTCTTCAGTTTTTCCTGATTAAAGTGCTAACAAACAAAATTTAAAAAGTCAAGACCCAAACGCAACACTACATACCAGGCAACTTGTAAATATCAACCCTTGTCTTGCCACTTTTCTTTAAATACCCCAAAAACGCCAAATCCAAAACACCGTCTCCATTGAAGTCACCCACTGCAAAATCCTGCCCATAAATCACTGGGGACTTTGGAGTTTCCCATACTACGTCAAAATATGAGGAGTACAAAGTGCCCTCAGATACCTTCTCCACCTTGACAACCCTTCCGTTAATTCCATCGTACTCTGTAAAGATCTTTATACCTGCTATAAAGAACTTTTTTTCATCGTTGGCCACAGTGAGTATAGCCGTTCTCTCCTCTTGAGGAAAGTACTTAAGCTCCAACTTTCTCGGCATAATGCGCCTAACGGCAACCTCTTCTGGTTCATAATTTTTCATAGCAGGAATTCTCACAAAGCGTGGTGTCTGGTAGAAGAAAAGATGGGTAAAAGGTCCCAACGGCTCCTCCGATTCCCAAATGAGAGTCCCGTTCAAGGTCTCAACCTCCAGCAAGTCATCATCCAGCACAACCAGCTCAGGCTTTCCATCTCCGGTTACGTCACCAATTGCCCATCCGTAAAGGGACCCAAACTTCTTAATAGACGCAGGAACGCGTTTGTCAATCCTATAATGACCATCCACATATCTCACAGCAAATATAGGACCAGAAAAGGCTTCGTATTCACCAACTTTCTGTCCTAACAAAACCTTTGACCCTTGAATATCAGCAACCTTCAAAAGATAATCAAAATCTGCCACCTTCTTAAGCTTGCCTTCCTTATACTTTAAAGCAAAGGAGGATGCATAAGCCTTGTACTGACCATTTACAATATCTTGAAAGACACAGCTAACATAGATCTCAGGTACTTTATCCCCATCCATATCAAGGGTGTAAATTCTCAAAAAGCGATAAAACTCCCCTCTTCTACCTAAAGAATAGGTGGCAACGGGAATGAACTCTTTGCCTTTTAACCTAAAGATCTTCACCATTCCATCGGAAGCTGCCACTAACTCCCACTTGCCATCTCCATCAAAATCTGCCGCAGACAGTAACTTGAACTTATCAGTGAATACACGGGAAGCGATGAGTCCCTCATACTTAGCCCATCTTCCCGCAACTTCCTGATTGCCTTGCAACAGCATAGCGGTAGAAACCGATTTAACCGCTCTAACGTCAGAAGAGAAAGCCATGAACTCAACCTTTGAAGAAGGAGCCTTCAGCAGATAAGAGAGTTTAACCCTACCACTTGGGTCCTCAATAACCTTTGGCATAACCACATAGGTGAAAGCATCCCTTGTCAAGCTATCAACCACAGAAAACTTAGGCTCCTGAGCAATTGAAAGTTTAACTATATCACACAGACTCTTTCCGTAAGCAGCGTTAGATATATAAGAGCAATCAACGAAAATTTTTATAACCTCAGGCAATCTCACCTTATATCCTTTGTGAACAGGAGAGGCCACACTTTTAAGGGTTCCATAGTAGTAGCCTTTAGACCTTCCCTCTATTTTAAACAGTGCCACGGGCTCATCTATACCCGGAAATACCTGTCCGGTCTCTTTATCAACTATTGGCTTTCCAGGTCTGTAAACCACAAGCACCAAACCAGGCTTCAGGGGTTTGGCCGAAGGGATGGAAACCCAAGCTTTGTCCCTTACAACGTGCGCTATCTTGCCCTCAGGAACATTGAAAAAGTTGAGCAACTTGGAAGTCAGTGTTCGGGAGGCAGTTTCAAAATCCAAAGAGACTTTTGCAGAAAGAGCAAAGCCCCACATCAAAAGCAACAAAGCACAAAAAGCCAAACAAAACCTTCTCATGGGTTTTAACCTTACATCAACATCGTCACAGTTGTCAAATCCAACGTTCAATGCTACCTTAAATCCTGTCATGGAGTACGTTAGAGAGATAAGGCTGCCTCCAGAGAAAATAATAGATGTGGGGCAAAAGATACTGGTAAGGCCTTTGGAAGGTGGTCTTAGCACGTACTATTACAGCAATATACAGGATTTCAGCAAGGAGAGCGTTTTTATCTCGGTGCCATCAGACGAGAAGGGACGACCCGTGGGATTCAGACCCGGTGAGAAGATAGTTGTCAGTATTGCACATGACGGCAAAAGATACGGCTTTGAAAGCGAGGTAAAGGGTAGAAGAACATCGCCCTTTTTCATGTTAGAAATTACAAAACCTACAAAAATCTACGTTGTGGAGCTAAGAGAGTACTTCAGAGTACCGGTCTTTGTACCTTACACCGGTAAAAGGGTAACGAGATTGGAAAATCCCGACGGAAAACCCATCTATCAGCCCAACAATAAGCTTCCTCTCAAAGACATCATTATCAGCGGGTACATACACAACATCAGCGGAGGAGGAGCCTTCATCACATCCAACCGCCCGTTGGAGATAGATGAGCATATACTCATAAAGGCCCAGTTGGACGACAACACCTTGCTACCCGATGTGCCAGCCAGGGTGGTTAGAAAGCAGATGCTTGATCCTGCTCGTAAAAAGATAGGATACGGAGTCATGTTCGTGGATATGGAAGACAGGCTAAGGGAACAGATCATAAAGTTTTGCTTCAAGAGACAGCGAGAACTAAGAAGAGCCGGAGAGCTTTAACGATGCGCAGCTCTTTTCAAATTCTACTTGTTGCTTTGCTCATCCCAGTTGCATGTTTTGCGCAGGATCCGGTGTTCAGCTTCCTCAAGATATACAGGAACTTTTTGGAAAACGGTAAGATCACAACCAAAGAGTGTCTAACTTTAGGAAAGAGCTGTTTAGGAGAAAAAGATACGCATCTTTGCGAAATTGCCGTATCATTGTGCTACCGATCAGGATTGAAAAGAGAGGCTCTCATAGTTGCACAAGATGCTGTTCAGGAGATACCCAACAGCTCCAAGCTGTGGTTTCTGTTGGGTAAGATGCTTCTTTTAAATAACAGAAGCAAAGACGCAGAGCAGGCTCTAAGCAAAGCCATCCAAATAGATCCCGAAACAAAGGGAGCTTACGAAATACTGATAAGGCTCTACATACTACAGGGGAAAAGCAAAAAGGCTTTAAGGCTAATAAAAGAGATGGAAAAACATTTTCCAAACTCTCCAGAAGTTCCCTTTTTGAAAGGAAAAGTGTTCTACAGCACTGGGAATTACACTGAAGCGATGAAGCTGCTCAACAAAGTATTGGAGCTGCAGCCTGATAACACGGAAGCAGTTAAGCTATTAGCAGACATATACTTTAAGGAAGGGATGTATCAAAAGGCCTCATCCCTGTACGAAAAGCTCATCTCCCGCGGGATTATGGGGGAAAAAATTATAAAAAGGCTTATTGACTCCTACATAGGATCCTCTCAGTATAAAAAGGCCATCCACATTTTGGAAAGGCTTTACAGAATACATAGAAACCATCAGGTAGCAAATGTCTTAGCAATCCTGTATCTCAAAGCCAAAGAATTGGAGCCTGCCAGAAAGCTATGCAAAGAAGAAAAGGAAGCTTCCGCATGCGTTGCCCTTTCGTGTGTGGACGGAAGAAAGTTCCCAAATCTCAAAATTGGTTACTCAACCTATGTAGAGGCGGGTCGCATTTTGTACGAGCTTGGGA
>JALWBK010000069.1 GCA_027037155.1 bacterium
CCACAAGTTTACCTCACCCACATGGCCATGAAGTACATCCAGAAAGACCAAAATAGAGAAAAGCCAAGCAAGCCCCAAAGCTGGAACTGCAATCCAGTGAGCTCTATTCTTAATATATTTTACGCCGAAAAGCCCATTGATGGTGAATCCAATCAACGGGAAAAGCGGTATGAGCCACACATACTTTACCATCACGCCCTCCTCACCACTTCAGGAGATTAAAAGAGTCTATGTTTACCGAGAGTCGGTTCCTAAAGATGGCAACCACTATTGCAAGACCCACAGCGGCCTCACCAGCAGCTACAGTTATGACAAAGATAGAGATGATCTGTCCGGCGATATTGCCTAAATGGGAAGCAAATCCGATGAAGGCGATATTTGCAGCGTTCAACATCAACTCAATCCCCATAAGGACGATAAAGACGTTACGACGTGCCAAAGCACCGTAAAGCCCAATAGCGAACATCAACACCGCATAAAGTATCACGTGATTCAGTGGCACCATCTCCTACCTCTCCAACTTGTTTTTTGCAAGAACGATGGCCCCTACCATAGCAGCCAGAAGCAGCACAGAGGCAACCTCAAAGGGTAACAGGTACTTGGTATAAAGTAGCGCTCCAATCCCTTCCGTATTTCCGCCAAATTTTGCGGCCTCAGCAGCCAACGCACCGGCTTTCTTGCCCGCCAAAGAAACCCAAACCACTGCTGCCAACTGTATGAACAACAATAAAGCCACAAAAGCAGCTATAATCTTTTGCCCCAAGTTATGCTTAACCTGGTTGGCCTCCTCCCCTTTCACAAGCATTATCACATAAAGCATAAGACCAACCACACCACCTGCATAGACAAGCACCTGAACAGCTGCCAAAAGCTCTGCCTTAAGTATCACGAAAACAGCAGCCATGAAGAAGAAGGTTACAATCAAACAGATAGCAGAGTGAATGGCGTTTCTTCTGGTAACCACTAACAACGCAAAGATCAGAGACAAAGCGGCAAATATATAAAAGAACACCTGAGCGCTTCCCATATCAGCCCCCTACTTCTTAAAAGTCCTTTCCCATTTTTTGTAGTCCTGTGTGAGCTTGTCTATGTCAAACTTAAGCCAGTCAAGGTCGTACTGAGCTCCCTCATAAAAGGAGGTGAATTCCAATGCGTTAACGGGACAGACCTCAACACAGAATCCACAGAAGATGCATCTTGAAAAATCTATGTTGAACTCAACTGGGTGTCTCTCCTTACCCTTTCCCTCTCCTTTAAGGCTTATACACTGAGCCGGACAGACCCTGGCACACTGCATACAAGCTATGCACTTAAACTTATCCTCCTCGTCCTTAACCAGCCTTATAAAGCCCCTGAACCTCGGAAAGGGCTGTAACTTCTCCTTGGGATACTGAACGGTTATGGGCTTGGTAAAGAAGTAGTAGAAGGTCCTTCTAAGTCCGATGAGAAGATCCTTCATGAGCACCTTTGCAACCATCAGCTCCTCCTTAGACAAGCATCATCACAATGCCGGTAACCACAATGTTGGCAAGCACAACAGGAAGCATGATCTTCCAACCGATGCGCATGAACTGGTCATACCTGTAACGGGGAAACGTCGCTCTAACCCAGATGAAGAAGTAAACGAAGATGAACATCTTTATGAGAAACCACATCCAGCCGGGCAGTATGGGCCCCTTCCATCCGGCCAAGAAAACAATGGTGGCTATGGCCGAAACTATCAGAAGATTAGCGTACTCTGCCAGGAAGAAGTAGGCAAACTTCATACCGCTATACTCCGTATGAAAACCAGCAACAAGCTCCGATTCTGCCTCAGGAAGGTCAAAGGGTGTTCTATTTATCTCGCCAAGGGCGGCGATGAGGTAGATGACAAAGGCAACAGGCTGGTAAACTATAAGAGGCACCTTCTGCGCCTCAACTATCTTAACGAGATCCAAAGAACCTGCAATCATAAGAGGACCTATAAGAGAAAAACCGAGGAAGATCTCATAAGAGAACATCTGAGCAGCGGATCTCAAGCCACCCAGCAGGGAGTACTTACTCCCAGATGCCCAACCGGCAAGGATTATTCCCATTACCCCTACAGAGGCTATGGAAAGGATATACAGAAGGCCAATGTTCAATCTCGTAATCATAAAGTTGCGATCAATTGGCACCACAGCAAAGAGAATAAGGGCACACACAAGACAAAGCAAAGGAGCAAAGTAAAAGGTCAATTTATAACTCTCGTAAGGCACAATATCTTCTTTGAAGAAGAGCTTCAGACCATCAGCAATAGGTTGCAAAAGACCATGGGGTCCCACCCTCATAGGACCCATTCTCACCTGCATGTGTCCGATAACTTTACGCTCAAGATACGTCAAATAAGCAACGAACAATAAAGCCACCGCAAAAACCACTATGATTCTCAACAGAGCCAAACCGATGTCGTGCCACATCTTCACCGCCTCCTATCTGTCAACCTCACCAAGAACTATATCAATACTACCAATGGCAGCGATAACATCAGCCACAAGATGGCCTTTGCACATCTCAGGCAGAGACATGAGATTGGCAAAAGATGGTGTTCTAATCTTCAACCTGTAGGGCTTGGTGGAACCATCAGAAACGATATAGTAGCCGAGTTCCCCCTTAGGAGCCTCAGTAGCCATATAAACCTCTCCAGCGGGGGGCTTTATCACCTTGGGCACCTTTGCCATAACGGGCCCCTCTGTCTTCTTGAGATACTCAACGCACTGCTTCACTATCTTGCAGGACTCAAGCATCTCCTTACGACGGACAAGGTACCTCGCATACACATCGCAACCATCAAAGACAGCCACCTCAAAATCCAGCTTGTCGTATACGGAATAGGGCTGATTCCTTCTCAGATCCCAGTTGACTCCCGATCCTCTCAAGCTGGGACCGGAAAGGCCCAGCGCTATGGCCGTTTCGGCATCTATCTTTGCGATGTTAACCGTACGAGAAAGCCATATTCTATTGGCATAAAGAAGATCATCGTAGTCCTTAACCCTGCTGGGAAAGATCTCGCAGAACTCCTCCACTTTATCAAGAAAGCCCTCGGGCAGATCGTAAGCAACACCCCCAATTCTGTAGTAGGTGGTGGTAAGACGACCACCCGTTGCCATCTCAAAGAGGTCAAGGATCATCTCCCTCTCGCGGAAGCAGTAGAGGAAAACGGTCATAGCACCAATATCGAGGGCATGGGTAGCCAGCCAGAGCAGGTGACTGGAAATCCTGCCCAGCTCAGCCATAAGGACCCTGATGTATTCAGCCCTTTCGGGCACCTCTATGCCCATGAGCTTCTCAACAGCCAAAACGTAGCCAAAATTCATATTTGGAGAGGCCAAATAGTCCAACCTGTCAGTAAGGGGAATGATCTGATGATAGGTTCTGGCTTCTGCAAGCTTTTCGGTCCCACGGTGCAGATACCCAATAACCACCTCTGTGTCCACAATACGCTCGCCCTGCAGGGAAAGAATAAGCCTGAGAACACCATGGGTAGAAGGATGCTGGGGACCCATGTTGATCCACAGATCCTGCGTCTTTATGGTCTCCCTCATTAAATCCTGATCAACCTTGCCAAGGGATGTGCCCTTCGCCAGCAACTCCTTAAACTGCTGCTCTTCTTTCACAGCCATGCCCTGTCTCCTCACAGTTTGTTATAATACGGCAAATGCTCTCGCAGCCATTTCTCCCTGTAACCAGGAGGACCTTCCAAAGGATAGTCTTTACGCAACGGATAACCCTCCCAATCCTCGGGAAGCAGAATCCTTCTGAGATCAGGATGATTCGCAAACCTTATACCCACCAGATCGT
>JALWBK010000070.1 GCA_027037155.1 bacterium
AGAGACGGTACACTTGTTGGGAGAGACCTTACTTCTCACCCTATCGGAAAGCACCTCAGCTCCACCACCGGGAATGGAACCAAGTCCTGCCTCTTTGAGCTTTACAAGCGCCTCCTCTAAAGAAAGTCCTCTTCTCTGAGCATAAAAGACTACCTCAGGGGCTGAAAGTCCGTGTATGTGGATATCGGGAAACCACTCCTTTATCTTGCGAAGCATAGAGCATATCCAGTCCATATCAAGCCCAGGATGAAGCCCACCCTGAAGAAGAATTGAGGTAGCACCAAGCTCAACTGCCTCTTCTATCTTTTTCTTTAGCTCCCCATCAGAAATCACATAGGCATCGACATCACCCTCCTCACGACAAAAGGCGCAGAACTTGCACCTGCTCACGCACACGTTGGTGTAGTTGATGTTCCTGTCTATTAGGAAAGTTACCACCTTTTTCGGATGGATCCTCATCCTTACAGCATGAGCCATTCGCCCTAACTTCAGCAGATCACAGTGCCTCAAAAGAAAAAGGGCCTCTTCCTCACCTATGCGTTTGCCTTCAACAACTTTCTCCTCAATACCTCGCAAATTCAATACGAGGCACCTCCTTCAAAAAGCCTTCTTCCACCATCTTTGTGAAAAAGAGCTTCATGCCCGATACAAAGGGGGGGGAGAGATCAAAGTGAAGCACGTTGAGATAGCCCAAGCAATCCTCCTCAGAAAGTCCCAGCTCCTCAGCCTTCTCTCTGGCCATCTCTGCAAAGTACTTCCGGCTTATCCTCTTTGACTCAAGCAGCACACGCCAGGTCTCCAAGACCAGTTCAGGACACCTACTAAAAGCCTCTCTTCTCACGCACCAAAGGGCAAAGACAAAGGGGGTTCCGTAAGTTTTCTTCCACAGAGAAGCCAAGTCGTACACATAGGGGAATCGGTTTTCAGAAAGCACCCTCAAAGCATCATCACCTATCAACAGCACTCCACAGTAACCGTTGTCAGGAATGCCATCCTCAACGCTGAACTCCCGATAGAGAGGGGAAACGCCCATCAACCTAAACATGTGCATCAAAAGCTTCTTTGAAGTTAAAGAGGATTTAGTGAGATACACCTCTTTGCCATCCAACTGCTCCATAGGTAAGGTGGAGAAAAACAAGACGCTTCGCACCTCATCGTCGGCACCTATGCAAAGCTCGGGCAGTACGAGATAACTTCTGTAATGCTGGGCATACTCAAAAGCTGAAACCACAGCCATGTCTATCTCACATGCAGCAAGAAGCCTGTTTAAAACGGTGGGAATGCCCTTAACCACCTCTACACCAGCGGGAAGCTTTACAAGTCCCTTCTCAATGCCGTAGTACACCGGAAGGGTGTTGAGATACGATATGACCCCAAGTCTAAGCATACATCCTCACCACATTATACAGCGCATCTCTTTCCACTGGCACCTTGCCCACGGCCCTTATGAGCCTCAACAACCGCTCTTTGGACAACCCCTGCGGGGAGGTAGCACCAGCAGCATGGGTGATCTTCTCCTCATAAACAGTACCCTCAAGATCCGATGCACCAAATAGAAGGGCTATCTGAGCCAGCCCCTCCCCTAACATAACCCAATACGCCTTTACATGCGGCACGTTGTGAAAAATTAAACGCGACGCAGCCACCGTACGAAGACTGTCAATACCAGTTACAGGCTCAACCTTCACCTTGGTATTCTCAGGATGAAAAGCCAAAGGGATAAAAGCCTGAAAGCCCCCTGTCTCACTTTGAAGCTCTCTCAGCTTCAAAAGGTGCTCCACCCGCTCCTCTATGGTTTCCACATGACCGTACAACATAGTGCAGTTGGTCTTTATTCCAAGCTCATGGGCACACCTGTGTATCTCAAGCCACCTTTGCCAGCTGGTCTTTTCAGGACACAAAAGGGACCTCACTCTATCGTTTAGGATCTCAGCGCCACCTCCGGGCATAGAGTCAAGGCCTGCTTCCCTCAACAACGAAAGCACCTCTTTTATACTCTTACCGGAGATGCGGGAGAAGTGTTCTATCTCCACAGCAGTGTATGCCTTGATGTGAACATTGGGATAGGCGCTTTTTAACGTCCTAACTATCTCAAGGTAGTACTCAAAGGGCCACTCAGGGTGAAGACCGCTGACGATATGTAGTTCCTTAGCACCTTCAGCCACAGCTTCTGATGCCTTTTCAAGCATCTCCTTAATGGTGTACTCGTATCCATCCTCCCTGCCCTTTGTCTTGGAGAAGGCACAGAAAGCGCATCTGTTAACGCAGTAATTGGTGGGATTGATGTGTCTGTTTACAACAAAGTACACCCTATCGCCGTGAAGCTTTCTGGCGTAAGAATCTGCCATGTATCCAAGCCCGTGCAGGTCATCGGTAGTGAAAAGATACAACCCATCATCAAAACCTAAAGGCTCGCCTGCCTGAAGCTTATCCCAGATTTGCTTCAGCCTCTTGTCAAAAATCATCTCTTCACCATCTTAGCCACAAAGAATCCACCCACCTCGTTTTTATGAGGATACACCCTCACACAGTTGGCAACCATAGGATGGTAACTCACCCCCTCCCACTCTTCAACCGGAGGACTCACATTCAGCCCCTGAACCTCTACAGGAACCGTCTCAACGTCATAGTTTTCAAGCAAATAAGAGACAACCCCCTCGTTCTCCTCAGGGGCAAAGGTGCAAGTGGAATAGACCAGAACACCGCCGGGTTTCAAGGCCTTATAGGCGGAAACCAAAAGCATCTTTTGGGTTTCGGAAAGCTTCTTATACCCCCATGGTTGCCAGTTCAACACGGCTTTGTAACTCTTTCGTATAGTGCCTTCGGCAGAGCAGGGAGCATCCACCAAAATCATGTCAAATGTCCCCGGCATCAGCCTGCCAAAACGCCTGCCATCCGTCTGGGTCACACACACATTAAGAACTCCCAGTCTCTCCAGGTTGTTGGTTAAAGCTTTCAGCCTTTTGGCATTGACATCGTTGGCCACTATTACGCCAGTGTTTTCCATCCACTGGGCCATCTGTGTGGTTTTGGATCCAGGTGCAGCCGCCATATCAAGCACCTTCATACCGGGCTGTGGTTGCAGAACCTCTACCGGAATCATGGAGGAAGCCTCCTGAATGTACATAAGCCCAGCGAAATGCTCCCACATGTTGCCCAGGCTCTCCTCCTCTGTCCCCTCAACCCAAAACCCCCACTTACACCAGGGAACGGGCATCAACGACAACTCCCGACTTTTCATAAGCTCAAGAAAATCCCTTACAGAAATCTTGAGGGTGTTGACCCTAACACTCGGCTTTAATGGTCGCCTTATAGCCCCAAGAAACTGTTCAAGTTCCTCTCCAAAGATAAGTCTCCATCTCTTCAGTAGGCCCTCAGGTATGCTAATCTCCTTCATAGCATTTGTGGATATCCTACAAACTCAGCGCAAAATCAAGGACACGCCCGATTGACTTGGCTCTAATCCAGGTGATAGATATGGCTAAAATCCTCACAGTCTCATCATAAGGAGGTAAGGCAGTTGGTAAAGGTAAGATTTGCCCCAAGCCCCACAGGTCATCTGCACATAGGAGGAGCAAGGACTGCTATCTTCAACTGGCTCTTTGCCAGACACAACAAGGGCAAGTTTGTTTTAAGAATTGAAGATACCGACAGAACCCGCTCTACCGAAGAGTCCATAAGGGAGATCATTGAAGCGCTGAAATGGCTGGGGATAGACTGGGACGAGGGTCCATACCGTCAGACGGACAGGATGGAGATATATCGCAGAGAAGCTGAAAGGCTCATAAAGGAAGGAAAGGCCTACTA
>JALWBK010000071.1 GCA_027037155.1 bacterium
CGTCCACACAGGATCTATCACCCTTGCCATCCCACTGGCAGCCATAATCGCAACCCTGTAAGCCTGCTGTTTGGATAAAGCCGCATCGGTAATAACCAGGCAGATGGTAGTACTCTGACCCGTTATGCCTGGAATCTCACGGGTAACCCCCTTCTCCAACAAACGAGCCGTGTCTGCAAATCCCCTACCTTTGGGATCTCTCGCTCCAGCTAAGATATCACCCCCTCTTTTAACGTCCCCAAAGGCGTTTACCACTGCAAAACAGCCCACCTTCATACCAAAAACCTCTCTCTCCAGATAGGCCTGGCCACCCTTGGTGCCAAAACTCACCGTAAGAAGCTTTCCAACCACTGCACCCGTCCCGGCACCATAGCTACCATCCTGAACTACAGAGGAAGCGTTCTTACAAGCCTCATATACCCCATCAACAGAAGGAGCCACGGCATTGCCCACAAAGAGATCAAAAATCACCGCACTGGCAACGGTAGGAACCTTTACGCTGTCTATCCTCAAGCCCCAACCCCTTTCCCTCAGGTACTCCATCACCCCTCGGTTGGAATCCAGGCCCATGGCACTGCCGCCCGTAACGGTGAAGGCGAAGATAGGAGTAGGTGTTCTTTCTGGATGTAGAGAATCAAAGCCTCTGGTGCCGGTTCCACCTCCCAAGATCACCGCGGCACCTGTTGCCCCTTGAGGAAAGAGAAACGCTGTCAAGCCGGTAATATTTTGAAGATCCGTATAGCTTGCAACCAAAACGTTATCAAAGCCAACCCTTCCCATACCTTATTGAATATACCCGCCTTTCGTGATAAAGCATAGTGCCCCAAAAGGGAAAAAATGCACAAAGTGGGAGGATGGTTATGAAAAAGCACTTTTTATTTGCTCCGGGTCCTACACCGGTTCCACCCGAAGCATCCCTTGCCATGGCAAAACCCATACTTCACCATAGAACAAGCGAGTTTGAGTCTATCTTTGCAGAAGCGAGAGAGGGACTCAAATACGTGTTTCAAACAACAAGGGACGTTCTCATCCTCGCCTCCTCGGGTACCGGTGCCATGGAAGCCGCTGTAGCCAACCTCCTCTCCCCTGGTGACAAGGCGGTATGCGTGAGAGGAGGAAAGTTTGGTGAAAGATGGGCGGAGATATGTGAAGCCTACGGCATTGAACCTGTAAACGTTGACGTTGAATGGGGAGAGGCGGTCAAGGTTGAGGACGTTGAAAAGGCCATTGATTCCAACCCCGGAGTAAAAGCCGTCTTCTGGCAGGCAAGCGAAACCTCCACAGGGGTAAAGCACCCCACCAAAGAGATAGCCGAGCTCTGTAAAGCCAAAGGGGTTTTGAGCGTGGTGGACGGCATAACCGCCATTGGCGTTTTTGATATGAAGACCGACGAGTGGGAATTGGACGTGGTGGTAAGTGGATCACAGAAGGCGTTTATGCTGCCTCCAGGACTCGCCTTCATAACCCTCAGTGACAAGGCATGGGAGGCTGTGGAACAGTCCAAATGTCCCAAGTACTACTTTGACCTCAAGAAGGAGAGAAAAAACCAGGCCAAAAACCAGACAGCGTACACACCGGCAGTCTCATTAATTATAGGGCTGTGCGAGAACCTTCGCCTCATAAAGGAAGAGGGGCTTGAAAACGTATTTGCAAGGCACGCTTTACTGGCAAAGGCTACGAGAGAGGCGATGAAGGCCCTCAACCTTGAACTCTTCTCCAAGTCTCCCAGTGAAGCTGTCACCGCAGTTAAGGTGCCCAAGGGCATAGAGGGGGCGAAAATACCCAAGATACTCAGGGAAAAGTACGGTGTCATCATAGCAGGAGGCCAGGCCAAGCTCAAAGGAAAGATCTTCAGAATCTCCCACATGGGATACGTCACCAAGTTTGACATGCTCAGTGTTATAGGAGCCGTTGAAGGCGTGCTTAGAGAGCTTGGCTACACCAACTTTGAAATGGGAGCAGGTGTAAAGAAGGCACAGGAGATACTCTGGGAATAAGGAGGAATAAAGATGTACCGCATACTGGTTTGCGACAAGATCTCAGATGAGGGTGTGAAACTTCTGGCAATGGAACCGGACATAGAGGTGGATGTAAAGACCGGTCTAAAGGAAGACGAGCTGGTCTCCATTGTGGGCAAATACGACGCCATGATCGTAAGATCCGCCACCAAGGTCACGAGGAAAATCATAGAGGCAGGAGAGCGCCTGAAGGTTATAGGCAGGGCAGGAACCGGTGTGGACAACATAGACGTGGAAGCGGCCACCGAAAAGGGTATAGTGGTGATGAACACCCCCGGTGCCAACACCATTGCTGCTGCAGAACACGCCATCGCCATGCTCATGTCATTGGCAAGGAAGATTCCCCAGGCCAACGCCTCCATGAAACAGGGGAAATGGGAAAAGAAAAAATTTATGGGAGTGGAAGTAAGAAACAAGGTCTTGGGAATCATAGGTATAGGAAGGATAGGCTCCTATGTTGCAAAAATGGCCCATGGACTCAACATGGAGGTCATCGCCTACGATCCCTACATCTCCGAAGAAGCGGCAAACTCCATAGGGGTACGGCTGGTCTCTTTGGACGAGCTTTTGGAAACCGCAGACTTTGTAAGCATCCACTCTCCCCTCACCTCTGAAACCAAGCACCTGCTGAACAGAGAACGCCTGCTCAAAATGAAAAAGGGTGCATACCTGATAAACTGTGCAAGAGGCGGCATAGTCAAGGAAGACGACCTTTATGAAGTGCTGGTAAGCGGCCATCTTGCTGGAGCCGCCTTGGACGTGTTTGAACAAGAACCCGTTGATCCTGAAAATCCGCTGCTGAAGCTTGATAATGTGATATGCACACCACACATAGGCGCATCCACCAGAGAGGCCCAAGAGGTGGTTGCCATCGCCATAGCACAGCAGATTATAGACTTCCTGAAAAAAGGCGTAATAAAACACGCTGTCAACGTACCCTCTATCAAGCCAGAACTAATCCCAAGGGCAGAGCCTTATTTGAATCTTGCCACCAAACTTGGTCTCATGGTCTCTCAGATATTTGAAGGCAGAATGGAAGAGGTGGAAGTGGAGTACTCCGGAGAAGTGCTTGAAGAGGGCATCTACCATGCTCTCACATCTGCCGCCGTTGTGGGCATCTTAAAGCCGATACTGGGCAACGGCGTGAACATGGTAAACGCCATGTACATAGCAAAGCAAAGAGGCATCAAGGTATCTGAAAAGAGGTCTGCCTCCACCGAAGGTTACGTCAGCCTTATCAGGATAATCTTGAAGGGAGAGGGCAAGCAGGCATCGGTGGCAGGAACCCTTATAAAGAAGGACGCTCCCCGCATCGTTATGGTCAACCAGTTTCCCGTAGAGGCAGAACCCAGCGGGTACATACTATACCTCACCAACTATGACAGGCCTGGCGTCATCGGACGCATCGGCACCATCCTTGGCAACGCTGGTGTAAACATTGCCGGTATGAGGTTAGGACGCTTCAAGCCTGGCGAGCTTGCCGTGGCTCTGCTTAACGTGGACGATCCCGTACCCGATGATGTTTTGGAGGAGATAAGGAAGCTTCCCAACATAGTGGACGTTAAGATGCTCTGCTTAGATTGAGGTGGAAGCTTGCAGTACCTCATACCCAAAGGTGTCTCCATCAGGGTTCCTGAAGTACAGGAACGCCTGGACGGAACTAAGAATAGAATCTCCGAGGTATTCCAGAGGTGGGGGTACTCAAAGGTCGGAACCCCCACCTTTGAATACTACGACGAGGTTTACAGGCTTATAGACGAATCCCTCAACGG
>JALWBK010000072.1:0-1693 GCA_027037155.1 bacterium
GCAGAGGAGATAAGGGCATACATCCTCCGTGTGGTGTCCAGAACGGGAGGTCATCTTGCCCCTTCTTTAGGTGTGGTGGAGCTGACCATAGCCCTTCACTACGTGTTTGATTCGCCAAGGGATAAAATCGTTTGGGATGTGGGACATCAGTGTTACGTTCACAAGATTCTTACCGGGAGAAAGAGGGAATTCGCCTGGTTGAGGCAGAGGGGCGGGATTTCGGGATTTCCCAAGAGGGAAGAGAGCGAGCACGATGTCTTTGGTACGGGCCATGCAAGTACCGCCATATCGGCAGCTTTAGGTATAGCCACAGCCAGGGATTTAAGGGGTGAGGACTACAGTGTAGTGGCTGTGGTGGGTGATGGTGCCCTCACTGGTGGACTTGCGTGGGAGGCTCTGAATCACGCGGGAGATGAGGAGAGGGATCTTATTGTTGTGCTGAACGACAACGAGTTTTCCATATCTCCCACAGGGGGAGCGTTGTCCCATTATCTTTCCCGTAGATTGGCGGACCCAACCTATTTGAAGATAAGGGATGAGATCAAAAGGTATCTTGAGACCAAGCCTGGTGGTGAGTCCATTGTCTCTTTCCTTAAAAAGATGGAGGAGTCTTTCAAGGGATTCTTCACTCCTGGAGTGCTCTTTGAGGAGTTGGGTTTCAGGTATGTGGGGCCCGTCAGGGGGCACAAGATAAAGGAGTTAGTTTCCACCTTCAGGCAGGTTAAGAAGGCCCATGGTCCTATTCTCGTTCACGTTCTTACCCAGAAGGGTAAGGGATACGAGCCTGCCGAGAAAGATCCCAGAAGCTTTCACGGGGTTGGGCCTTTTGAGGTGGCTACCGGAAAACCCGTTGCTTCAGGAGGACTTACGTGGACCAAGGCTTTCAGCAACGCTCTTGTGAAAATTGCAGAGAAAGATGAGAGGATCGTAGCTATCACCGCTGCCATGCCTGATGGAACGGGGCTTTCTGCTTTCGCTGAGCGCTTTCCCGAAAGGTTCTTTGACGTGGGTATAGCGGAGCAACACGCGGTGGTTTTTGCAGCAGGTATGGCGACCCAGGGTATGAGACCTGTTTGTGCGATTTATTCCACTTTTTTGCAGAGGGCCTATGATCAGATAGTGCATGATGTGGCTTTGCAGAAATTGCCCGTGGTGTTTGCGCTGGATAGGGCGGGTATTGTGGGGGAGGATGGGCCCACGCACCACGGAGCCTTTGATCTCAGCTATTTAAGGCACATTCCAAATATGGTGGTTGCCGCTCCAAAGGACCAGAAGGAACTGGCGCATCTTCTCTACACAGCCTTTCAACAGGATTTGCCCTTTGCCATAAGGTACCCCAAAGGTGCGGCTCCGGGAGATGAGTTGCCGGAACATTTTGCAGAGATACCTGTGGGAAGCTGGGAGGTTCTGAGAGAGGGTACCGATGTATTGATCCTTGCAGTGGGCAACATGGTACAGGAGGCTCTAAAAGCGGCTGATGAGCTTGCAGGTGAAGGCGTTTCTGTATTTTTGGTTAACGCCAGGTTCGTCAAGCCGTTGGATGAGGAAAAACTCTTAGAGTTTGTTTCTTTAACGGACAAGGTGGTGACGGTGGAGGAGAATGTGCTTGCCGGCGGCTTTGGCAGTGCTGTTTGGGAGTTTTTGGTTGATAGAGGGGTGCAGTTCAGAGGTTTGAGATTGGGCATTTTTGATA
>JALWBK010000072.1:1703-12095 GCA_027037155.1 bacterium
TTTTTGATATGTTCGTTCCCCATGGGAAGGCTTCTGATCTGAGAAGTGAATTGGGTTTGGATGCGAAGGGTATAGTGAGGGCTGTTAAGAAGCTACTGTCATGAAGATAGTCTTTCTGGGTTCTTCTGGAGGAAGAAGGATAACCTTCACCCAAAAGCGTGCCTCCGGTGGTTTCCTTGTAGGCGATAATGGTTGCTGGATACATGTGGATCCAGGCCCCGGTGCCTTTGTGAGGCTCATTCAGATTGGTGTTGATCCTATGTCCCTTTCCGGTTTTGTGCTGAGCCACAGGCACATGGATCACTCAGCGGATATAAACACCCTTATTGAGGCACGGACCATGGGGGGGTGGAATCCCGGTGGCGTGCTCTTTGCCCCTGAGGATGCGTTGGAGGGTGATGATCCTGTGGTTTTCAGGTACCACAGGGGTAATCTTGAGCGCATAGGTACCTTAAAAGAGGGATTCAGTTCCGCTGTAGGTTCGGTGCAAGTGAAGGTTGCACTTAAACACAGGCACCACGGGGTTGAAACCTACGGGCTCATCTTTGAGGCTGATAGATGTAGGGTTGGATACGTGACTGATGGGCTTTTTGAGGAGAAGATGCTTGAGGCCTATGCAGGTTGTGATGTGTTGCTGATAAATACCACCTTCAGGCATAGAAGGGAGCTTGAGCATCTGTGCCTTGACGATGCGGTGGCTATTCTGTCGGCTGTTAAGCCTTCGGTGGGGATAATCACACACTTTGGGGCGGAGATCGTCTTCTGGGGATTGGATAGGGCTGCTTCCTATGTGGAGGAGAGGTCTGGAGTGAAGGTGATACCCGCTAAGGAGTTTATTCAGGTTTCTTTAGGGAATTCCTTTGCATTGGAGAGGTTGAAGTTGGTAAACCCTATAGGGATTGCTTACAAGAGCAGATCAGGTTGATACGTAAGCTTTTGTCTGCTAAATAGTGTGCACCATTGCACAGGGAGGAGGAACAATGAGCCACCTTCATCTTGAGAATATAAGGCCTGTAAGGAAGTTTTTTAATGAGCTTCAAAAGCTGTATCCGGCTCCCTGGCACCACCACGAGGTGAGGGTGCAGGGTAAGGATGGCAGGGAGTACAAGGTCTTTATCCCTGAAGGAAGACCCGACATGATTGCAGTGGTGTGTGAAGCCAAAGAGCTTTACGAAGTCTTTGAGCATCTTGATGAAGCTTGCAAGTTTCTTAAAGAGAAGGTTGGGCTAAGCTTACTTCCCACTGCTTGCGAGGAATAAGTTTTTGCCTTGAGAAGGGGACTCTTTTTAATCCCCGTTCTTTTAGTTCTGCTGTTTGTCTTTTTTTGTGTGCATCGGGAGAAGTCTTTCTATGTAAGGCTGCGGTTTGTAACACCCAAAAGCCCCGATGATATAGTTCACCAACGCTGTAGTTCCGTTGTGCCTATCGTTTATAAAAAGATTCCCTGCCTTAAGGGCTTTTCGGTAAAGGAGAGGAAGAAGATTTTCATTAATCTTTTGCTTCCCGCTGTGCTTGTGAAAAACTTTGAGATTGCTGAGCTTAGAAAGAGGGTTCTCTGGCTTTTGGAAAAGGCTCGCGAAGGGAGCATTTCTGAAAAGGAGAGGGTATGGCTTTCGGAGCTTATGGAGAAGTACAGGGCATCAAACTATCAGGAGCTTCTGAGAAGGTTAGATGTGATTCCTGCAGGTATCGTTATAGCTCAGGCGGCTATAGAGAGTGGATGGGGCAGTTCTCGCTTTTTCTGTGAGGCCAACAACATCTTTGGAGAGTGGGACTTTTCTGCTAAAGGCACTGGAGTCAAGGCAAAAGACTCCGAGGTCTATCTCAAGCGTTTTCCGGACATACTGGCGGCGGTTGATAGTTACTACTACAGTATAAATGCAGGCTGGGCTTATAAAGAGTTTAGGGAAGCGCGGGCTAAGGCTAAGGGTTCGTTGGAACTTGCCAAGTATCTCTTCAGGTACTCACAGCTTGGGGAGGAGTATGTTGAGAGGCTGGTTCGTATCATTAGGCAGAATGGGCTTTACAGGTACGACAACTGCACCATTGATCCAGATTACATTAGCTCTGTTAGCCATTTTTACTTTGACTGTCCCGGCCCGTTCTGAGGTATATGTCCTTCTCTATCACAGGTTTGAGGATAGCCGATATCCCAGCACTTCCGTGTCCTTAGAGGATCTTCAGTGGCAGATGGAGTATTTAAAAAAGAACGGCTACAGGGTGCTTTCTCTGTCTGAATTTAAGAGGTGCTTTCTGCACAAGAACTGTCCCGAAAAAAGTATACTTATCACCGTGGACGACGGATATAAATCTACTATGAAGGCCTTTGAGGTCTTTTCTAAGTACGGGTTTCCCTTTGTTGTCTTTCTCTATCTTGAGGCGGTGGGAAGGTATCCTGATTTTTTATCCGTTGAGGACATAAGGAAGTTCCAAAGATCTGGTTTGGTGGAGTTTGGTTCCCATTCCTATTCCCACTTTTCTGTGGCGAAGATGGCGTGTATGCCTGAAGAGGAGAGAAAAGGATTTTTTGAAAGGGATATAGAGAGGGCGGAAAAGAGGTTTAGGGAGCTTTTGGGGGTGAAACCGTCCGTCTTTGCCTATCCCTACGGGGAGTACAGCAGGGAGCTGATAGAGGTTTTAAAGAAGAGAGGATATGAGTTTGCCTTCACTCAGGACTTGGGGGTTGTGGGAAACTGTACCGATAGATACCTGATTCCAAGGATTCCAGTGGTGGGCTCGTGGAGCTCTAAGGATAGGTTTGTCCAGTTTCTTAAGTTGGGGTTTCTTTGTGTGAACGGAACCATTCCCTACGGTGTAGTTGAGAATCCCGTGGTTGTTGGGCCTTTTGATGCCCCTTATAGAAATTGCTACCTTTACTCCACCTTGTTGGGATGGATTAAAAAGAAAAAAGCTATCTTTCATCTGAAAAGGGGCAGAAACAGGGTGGGTGTGGTGTGCGTGGACAGAGGGGTTAAAAGAATGCTGCTGAGGACGGTGATTCCCAAGGAGGATGTATGCCCATAACGGTTGTTTTGGTGGAGCCTAAGTATCCGGAGAACATAGGAGCAGCGGCCAGGGCGTGTGCCAACTTTGGGGTGCGCAATTTGAGGGTGGTCTCTCCAAGGGTTATGGACTGGGAGAGAATTCTTACTATGGCGACCCGGGTGGGTGAGGAGGTGGCAAAAGATCTTAAGGTTTTTGACAGCTTAAATGACGCACTTTCCGATTGCAACTACGTTGTGGGAAGTACTGCAAGACTTGGTGCTCATAGAAAGGTGCATAAGACCCTTCGTGAGGTGGCTTGTGATGTGGCTTCCTATTCTGTGAACAACAGGGTGGCTTTGGTTTTCGGTAACGAGAAGTGGGGGCTTACCAACGAGCAGCTTTACATGTGCCACGATGTCTTCACCATCCCTACTGAGGGTGGCAGCTCCCTTAACGTGGCTCAGGCTGTGGTGGTTACGCTTTACGAGGTTTACCAGGCCGCTTCGCAGGTGGCTCTGCCGAAGCCTCAGGTAGCCACAGTTGAAGAGCAGGAGCTCATGTACTCAAAGATAAAACAGGTATGCGAAGCTGTAGACTTTGTGCCTCACAACAACACCGTATTATGGATGACGAGTATAAAAAGGCTACTGGCAAAGACGGAGCTTACCAGCAAAGAGGTGAAGATCATTGTAGGATTCTGTCGAAAGCTTCTACGCGCTCTCAACAACCTCAAGAACCCTAATGGCCACTGAGTATTCCTTTTTGAGGGCCTCAATTATCTTCTCTGCGATATCTTTTAAATCGCTGGAGGTGTAGATCTCCATTATGGAGTTCTTCTTGTCTACAACTCTCACTATAGCTACATGCTCATAGCCTTCAAAAATGGCGTTTATTAAACCTATATTGCTTCTGTCCACCTGTACTTTGAAGATGACTTCCCTTATTTGTCCCTTTCCACCCATTCCTTAAACAGTTGCCTCCTTCTTTCTTTGTCCATTCTCGGTTTTGCATACATTCCCTTTTTGTCTCTCTGCCTGAAGGCTTCGTATAGGATCAGTGCGGTGGCTACCGATACGTTGAAGCTCTGGACGAATCCCACCATGGGTACCATTATGTTGGCATCTGCCATGCTCAGGGCTTCTTCGCTTACCCCTTCTAACTCTGAACCTACAACAATGGCCACCTTTTGGGTTAGATCTGCATCCCTTATGTCTATGGCATCTGTGGCAAGGTGGGTGGTCAGTATCTTAAAACCTAAAGACTTGAGATGGCTTAAGCATTCTTTGGTGTTTTCAAAAAAGTAGAGGGTAAGCCATCTGTAGCTACCGCTGCTGACGGTTTTGGAGACTCCTAAGGATTTACCTTCTTTTATAATGTACACATCCTGCACACCGAATGCATCACAGCTTCTAAGTATAGCGCTGGCGTTGTGGGGGTTCTTTATTCTTTCAAGCACCACAACCAAGTCAGGTTGCCTTCTCCTTAAAACTTCAGCGTATCTTTTACATCTCCTGAGGGTAGGCACTTTTAATCACCTCTTTAGCGGTCTTCACCATCCAGAAGGAGCCGGCAAACACAACCGTTTCGTTTTTCAAGTTTTGTAGTAGCGTTTTCAAAGATTCTTTGTCCATCCAGGTAAATTGGGGAGCGTCTTTGGGAGTGAGTGCCCTTTGGGTATTTTGCTCAATTAGCACAACATCCTTTGCGTGGTGTTTTGCGATGTTTAGGATCTTTTGCCAGTCCTTGTCTTTCAGCAGTGAGAGTATCACTAAAGGTTTTTCGTTTAGGAGCTTTTTGATGCTTCTGAATAGAAAGGCTATGGCAAGAGAGTTATGGGCAGTGTCAAGTATGAAGGTGTTGCTCTTTCTTTTTATCACCTCTGCTCTTCCTGGAATGCAGGCTTTTTTTAAGCAGACTCTGACTGTTTTTGGTTCTATCTTTATAAGATTCTGTGCTGCTGATACTGCAAGGCAAGCGTTTATGGCCAATGCAGCGTTTACCGTTGGCAGTTCTACATTGGGGATTATTGTATCTTCTGCTTTTAAATCAAAGACTAAGTGGAAGTTTTTGAAGTGTAGGTTTTTAACTTGAAGGTTCCTATTGTACCGTAGCAGAGTGGAATTAGTTTGATGAATCCTTTCTGTCACTACCTCTTCAGCAGTCTTGGGAAGTTTCCCTGTAATCACTAAGTTTTTTGACTTTATTATCGCTGCTTTTTCAGCTGCGATTTCTTGCACAGAGTCTCCTAAAAAGTCCCTATGATCCAACCCCACGCTTGTGATGATGCTGATCTTGTTTGGAAGCACGTTGGTGGCATCAAGCCTTCCGCCCAATCCTACCTCGCATACGACAACCTCAGGGTTGAACTCGCAGGCTATTTGGAAAAAGGCAAGGGTGAATGTTTCAAAGGGGGTTAGATTGAGGTTGAATTGTTCGGACACCCTTTTGGCTTTGTCAATGTATCTGTTAAGAATTTCTTCATCCACCGGTGTTCCATTAATAAGGATTCTTTCGGTGAAAGAGTCTATATGTGGTGAAGTGTAAACAACGGTTTTTTTTCCGTGACTAACGAGAATATTTCCGAGGAACAGTGCCGTAGATCCTTTACCGTTGGTTCCAGCTATTAGCACAGATGTGAACTTGGATAGGTTGAGGTTTAGTTTCTTTACCGCCTTTGCGATTCTTTCTAAACCGAGTTTTATATCTGTATCAATTGCGTTCATCCTATTTGTGCTCATTGCCACGTTGTTTTGGTTGGTTTATAAAAGCATAAAAATCACGAAAAGGGGAGGGCGTAACATGCACAAAGTGACTGTTAGAAAGGAAGAGGTTTTTGAGTATCACTCGTCGGGAAGGCCCGGAAAGCTTGAGATAGTGATAAGCAAGCCCTGTGTTACTCAGAGGGATCTTGCTATTGCCTATACACCTGGTGTCGCGTGGCCCTGTGAGGAGATACACGAGGATCCTGAGAAAGCCTATCTTTACACCATAAAGGGCAACTTTGTGGCTGTTATATCTAACGGAACGGCCGTTCTTGGGCTTGGAAACATTGGGGCTTTGGCGAGTAAGCCGGTCATGGAGGGTAAGTGTGTTTTGTTTAAGAAGTTTGCGGATATTGACGCTATAGATATTGAGGTGAGCACGCAGGATCCCGATGAGTTCATCACCGTTGTGAAGAACCTTGAGCCTACCTTTGGTGGTATAAACCTTGAGGACATAAAGGCGCCTGAGTGCTTCTACATTGAAGAAAAGTTAAGAGAGATCATGAACATTCCGGTCTTTCACGACGATCAGCATGGAACGGCCATCATTACCGCTGCAGCACTTATAAACGCCTTGGAGATAGCTGGAAAGAAGCCTGAGGAAGTAAAGGTTGTGATAAATGGTGCCGGTGCTTCGGGTATCGCCTGTGCCAAGATGTTCATGCTGGTGGGGGTGAAGAAGGAGAACATCATAATGTGTGACAGCAAGGGCGTAATATACAAAGGCCGTCAGGTGGGCATGAACCCTTACAAAGAGGAGTTTGCAACGGACCTTCCCGTCAGAACCCTTGAAGAGGCTGTGGAGGGAGCAGATGTTCTCTTGGGTCTCTCGGTGAAGGGGGCCTTCACTCAGGAGATGATAAAGAAGATGGCCAAGAACCCCATCATCTTTGCCTGCGCCAATCCCGATCCTGAGATTACTCCTGAAGAGGTGTTTGCGGTAAGGGACGATGCCATAATGGCTACTGGAAGATCCGATTATCCCAATCAGGTCAACAACCTGCTTGGATTCCCCCATATATTTAGAGGCGCTTTAGATGTGAGGGCGAGGACTATAAACGATGAGATGAAGCTTGCCGCTGCCAAAGCCTTAGCAGCCCTTGCCAAGGAGGACGTGCCTGAATCTGTCCTTAGGGCGTACAACCTTGAGCATCTTGAGTTTGGCAGGGACTACATCATTCCCAAACCGGTAGATCCGAGGGTGCCGCTGTGGGTGGCTCCTGCCGTTGCCAAGGCGGCCATGGAGACGGGAGTGGCGAGAAAGCCCATAGAAGACTTTGAGGAGTACAGAATCCAGCTTGAGAAGCGCCTCAAGGGCAAGGCTGGTGAGGTTATGAGGCGCATAATGAATCAGGCCAAGAAGTCACCTAAGAGAATAGTCTTCTGCGAGGGAGACGACAAGGAGATTATCAGGGCCTGTCAGATCATAAAGGATGAGGGCTTTGGTAAGATCACTGTAATAGGCAATCCTGAGGCGGTAAACAGGGCTATGAAGGAGGCTGGCCTTGATCTCTCCGGTGATATTGAGGTGCTTGATCCCATCAACTTTGACAAGATGGAGGAGTACGCCAAGCTCCTGTATGAGTTGAGGAATAGAAAGGGTGTTACTTACAAGGAGGCTTTGAGGCTTGTGCAGCATGATCCCGAAACCCTTGCCGCACTGATGGTTTATAAGGGAGATGCCGATGTGGTGATAACTGGGCAGGACAGGCATTACTCCGATGCCCTTGCTCCTATCTTGAGGATTATAAAGCCTGTTGAGGGTATAAGGGTGGTATCGGGCGTTTACATGGTGATAGTGAAGGAGAAGGTGTACTTCTTTGCCGATGCCACTGTGAACATCAATCCCTCTGCCGAGGATCTTGCCGAGATAGCCATTACCACTGCCGATACAGCCAAGAGATTCGGTGTTGAGCCAAGGGTGGCGATGCTTTCCTTCTCCAACTTCGGTAGCGTAAATCATCCTGAAGCTAAGAAGGTGGCTGAGGCTGTTAGAATCGTGAGGGAGAGAAGACCCGATATTGAGATAGATGGCGAGATGCAGGCGGATACTGCTCTTGATGCAAACATACTCTTTGGTACGTATCCCTTCACCAGACTCACGGACACCGCTAATGTCTTGATATTCCCCGATCTTAACGCTGGTAACATCTCTTACAAGATATGTGACAAGCTGGGTTGTGCTATAGTGGTTGGTCCGATACTCCAGGGACTGAGCAGGTCTGTGCAGGTGCTTCAGAGGGGTGCCACACCTTCTGAGATTGCTAACCTTGCGGCTATAGGAGTGGTGGAGGCTCAGTACATCGCAGAGAAAGAGAGGGAGAAGAAGGCCGACGGCGATGTGCCGCTTCCTTGACATTGAATAGTTTGTAGGATAGTTAAATACCAGCCGCTTGGATCCCGGATATAGCGGGACCGAGACGGTGATGGGTTGACAGCAAGGCCCTTCCGGCTCGGTCCGGAAGGGCCTTTTTTAATGGAGGTGTTTAGGTGAAGAGGGTGACCGTTCTCGATCTGAAAGAGAAGAAGCAAAAGAAAGAGCCCATAGTAATGATAACCGCTTACGACTATCCTTCGGCTCAGATGGTGGACGAGGTAGGGGTGGATATAATTCTTGTGGGTGATTCCTTAGGTATGGTGGTTCTGGGCTATGAAAACACCTTGCCCGTTACCATGGAGGATATGCTCAGACACACCGCGGCAGTGGTAAGAGGTGCCAAGAGGACTATGGTGGTTGGCGATATGCCCTTTATGAGCTATCAGCTCTCTCCAGAGCAGGCTTTGGATAATGCGGGAAGGTTTATCAAGGAAGCGGGTGCCCATGCAGTGAAACTGGAGGGTGGAGAGGAAGTGCTTGAGGCCATTCAGAAAATCACCTCTGCTGGTATTCCTGTTATGGGGCATATAGGGCTTACGCCTCAATCTATCCACAGGATAGGTGGCTACAGGGTGCAGGGTAGAGATGAGGAGACTGCTTTGAAGCTCAAACGGGATGCCAAGCTGTTGGAGAAGGCTGGCTGCTTCAGTATAGTGCTTGAGGCAGTCCCTGTTGAGCTTGCCAAGGAGATAACGGAGTCTTTGGAAATTCCCACCATTGGTATAGGGGCTGGGCCTTACTGTGACGGTCAGGTGCTTGTGTACCACGATGTGCTTGGTATCTTTCAGGAGTTTAAGCCTAAGTTTGTCAAAAGGTACGCTAATCTGAGGGCTTCCATAATTGATGCGGTGAAGAGCTATGTTGAAGAGGTTAGAAGTAGAGAGTTTCCAGATGAAGAGCACAGCTACTTGTGAGGGGTGAGGGCCATGCTCGTCAAAGATGTTGAAGAGATGAAGCTTCTCTCCCGCAGGTGGAGGGAGGATGGTTACACTATAGGCTTTGTTCCTACCATGGGGTATCTGCACGAAGGTCATTTGAGCCTTGTGAGAAAGGCCAGAGAGGACAACGACAAGGTTGTGGTTAGTATCTTTGTCAATCCCACTCAGTTCGGTCCCAATGAGGACTACAACAGGTATCCCAGGGACCTTGAGAGGGATATGAAACTTTTGGAGCCTATAGGTGTTGATGCGGTCTTTTACCCTTCCGTGGAGCAGATGTATCCCGAAGGCTACAGGACCTACGTTGAGGTGGTTGGTATTACGGAAAGATTGTGTGGAGCGTCCCGTCCCGGGCACTTCAGGGGTGTAACCACTGTTTGTATGAAGCTTTTCAATATCGTGATGCCTCACAGGGCCTACTTTGGAAAGAAGGACTTTCAGCAGTATGTGGTGATAAAGACTATGGTTCGCGATCTCAATATGGATCTTGAGATTGTGCCTATGCCCATAGTGAGGGAGCCAGATGGCTTGGCCATGAGCTCTCGTAACACCTATTTGAACCCTGAGGAGAGGAAGGCGGCCACATGCCTTTACAGGAGCTTAAAGAGAGCTGTTGAGCTGTACGAGGCAGGGGAAAGGGACGCTGCTAAGATTAGGGAAGAGGTGGTGAAGGTGATAGAAGCTGAGCCGTTGGCCAAGATAGACTATGTAGAAGTGGTGGACCCTGAAACCTTCAGGCCTGTGGAGAAGGTTGGGAAGGGTACCCTTGTGGCTTTAGCGGTTTTTGTTGGTCCTGCAAGGCTTATTGATAACGTTCAGCTGGGGGTGGATAAGCTATGAGAGGGTTGATGCGCAGGATGCTTCTTGCAAAGATCCACGGTGCTACGGTCACAGAGGCTAATCTCAATTACGTGGGCAGTATAACCATAGACAAGGAGTTGTTAGAGGCATCTGGAATCCTTCCCTATGAGGTGGTGGAAATCTGGAATATCACCAACGGTGAGAGGTTCAACACGTACGTTATTGAAGGGGAGCCTGGTTCTGGCGTTATCTGCCTCAACGGTGCGGCTGCCAGAAAGGTTGCGGTGGGTGATAAGGTGATCATAGCCTGCTACGTGAATGTGCCCCATGAGGAGGCTGTTCGCTGGTCACCCACTTTGGTCTTTGTGGATGAGAAGAATAGGATAGTGGAGGTAAAGGGGGCGGAAAGGCCCTTTGAGGTTTATGAGGTCTGATGAGTACTACATGTGGCGTGTCCTTGCCCTTGCAAGGCGGGGGCAGGGGCATGTTAGTCCCAACCCCATGGTTGGGGCTGTGGTAGTTTCCCCTG
>JALWBK010000073.1 GCA_027037155.1 bacterium
ACGATGGTGGCATAACTGACCACCGGTTTTTTTCCAGTTATATTGCACGAAAGGATCTTGACCCCTGAAGCTCCCAGATCTATGGCAGTAACAACATTTGAACGCTTAAAAAGCTTTTTAACTTTATCTAACATTTTTCACTCCTTCTTCCACCAGTTTAATCAAGAATTGCCTCAATTTAGGATAGTTTGCAACCAAATGATTCAATTTCTCAAAAATTTTGCCAATCTCTTCTTTATAGATTTTACCTGAAGGCTTCCCACCTATCAAATCAATGAACCTGGACCTAACAACATCGTTCCAAAACAAGTTATGCAAATGGGTTCCTATCAAACGGCCCCCCATCCCTACACATCCTTCCTGCACTCCATCTATCTTAAACAGATGTTCACAACTACCCTCAAAATGCACCTCTCCAGCGTGTATGAGGTACCCAGTCAGCTCTCCTTTTAACCAGGGAGTTTCGCCAATGACTATTGCCTTAACCGGCTTTACCCTCTTGACCTCGGAGTAAGCCACCTTAAAGGGGAAGAAACCAAGTCCCTCCTCACAACCTCCCCCCTCTTTCCCCACTGGATCTTCCAAAAACCTTCCCATCATGTGGTACCCGCCACAGATACCAATAACAGGAATAACACCTGCAAGCTCTCTTATCTGTTGGAAGATCCCCCTTTCCTTCATCCACCTCAAATCTGAAAGAACTTTCCTGCTACCCGGAAGCACAAGTGCATCTACGGTTGAAAGATCCTCTTCACAGGTACACCACTTGACCCCCACACTTTCTACAAAAAAGGGTACAAAGTCCGAGAAATTAGACATCTTAGGATAGCGAACGATCCCAAGAACAGGCCTACCAGCCTTCCCTCTAATGTCAAGGGAATCTTCAGGAGGCATAACATCTTCCAAATACGGCAAAACCGCCAGTACGGGAAT
Organism: bacterium; assembly: GCA_027037155.1. Lineage (GTDB taxonomy): Bacteria > Thermosulfidibacterota > Thermosulfidibacteria > Thermosulfidibacterales > Thermosulfidibacteraceae > Thermosulfidibacter. The sequence goes on from JALWBK010000073.1 coordinate 934, forward strand.
GCCCAAACGCTCTTCTATATAATCCAGCCCAGGCTTTAGTATTTCTTCATACCCTCTGAACTTGTTAATAACAATGCCCTTAAGGTAACCCCTTTCGTCCTCATCCAACAGCTCATAGGTTCCCACAATCTGGGCAAAGACACCGCCCCTGTCAATGTCAGCCACAAGAATCGCCGGAGCATCAAAGTGCGTGCAAAGGGCGATATTAGCAAAATCGTGATCTTTTATGTTTATCTCCACGGGACTTCCAGCCCCTTCGGCCACCACCACGTCAAACTCATTCAAGAGCTCTTTCAGCACATCATAGACCAAAGGCTTAATTTTCTTTCTATAATCGTCAAACCTATAGGACTCTACAAATCCTCTGGAATGTCCCAAAAAAATAAGCTCGCTTTTTGCGTTCCCCACAGGCTTTAAAAGAACAGGATTAAACTTCACAGAAGGCTCAATCCCACAGGCAAGAGCCTGCACGAACTGGGCCCATGCCATCTCTCCATCTACAGCAGCAACCGCGTTTAAAGACATATTCTGTGCTTTAAAAGGTGCCACCCTATACCCATGCGCTTTAAAGAAAGCACACACAGCAGTGGCCAAAAAGCTCTTACCCGCACCAGAAGAGCTGCCCAAAATAACCAGCAACCTGCCCATACCCTTCCCTCACCACACACCAATGGTAATAGGAACAGCCATTGGAGGCAACGACACTTGTCAAGATTGTGCTAAGATTCAACGCCCTAACGCAAAAGGGAACGCTCATAAAGGAAAACAGTTTGAGCCAACGTTATCTCAGCGCCTATTTCCTGAAAGGCTAATCTCAAAATTCAGCAGAAGTCCAGCAAGATTGGCAAACCCGCACCAAGAACAAGGAAATACTTTCCTTCAGCTTGCTTCCCTGCCCGGAGGCAAAATATGATGTAACGGCTCCATAGAAATCCCAAAGGGAGGGCAGACGATGAAGCTTGTCATTGAGCTTGATGAAAAGCTTGCCAAGTGGCTTGAGGAAAAGGCCCGGCAGGAAGGTAAAGAGTTACACAAACTTGTTGTTGAGGCTCTGAAAAAGCACCTTGAAGACAGGGATAGGCTTGAAGCCATTGAGAGACTTAAAAGCTTTGAAGGTTGGGAGTTGAACACGAAGGTTGTGGACAGGGAGTATATCTATGCTGATCGGGATTGACACATGTGTGCTTGTTTACTTTGTGGATAAAGGCAATCCTTATCACGAAGAAGCCAAAGCAGCTCTTGGAAAGCTTATGGAGAGTGGAAAAGCCACAATAACCCCACAAAACCTTTCGGGAATAAAAGGATACAAGCTCTTTGACACCTTTCTTGCAGCAACTTACCTGTCAGACGGCATAACCACCATTTACACCTACAACACCAAGGATTTTGAAAGACTTGGTGCCATAAGGGTGTGGAAGCCTTAAGCAACCAATGAAGAAGGAGCATTACAATGGGAAAGTGTTATGTGGAAATACCAGAAGACACCTTGAAAGCTTTGGGCATACCCAAGCAGGAAGCAAACAAAGCCATCAGACAGGAACTTGCTGTTTATCTGTTTGAGAAAGGGAAGCTTTCCTTTGGGCAGGCGAGGAGGCTCTCCGGGTTATCTGTATGGGACTTTATGGAGCTACTCAGGGATAGGAAAGTACCTTTGCATTACGATGTTGCAGAACTTGAAGAAGACCTGAAGACTTTAAAGGAAATTGAATGAAGGTCATATCCAACGCTTCTCCCCTCATAGCCCTGTCGCTCATAGGAAAGCTGCATCTCCTAAAGGATCTATGGGGGAGGATCTCCATCCCTCCAGCCGTGTACAAATAAACTGTTGTGGAAGGGAAAAATAAACCGGGAGTTTCGCTTATAGAAAACGCTATCAAAGAGGGATGGATAAGAGTTATTCCCATCAAAAACACGGATACCGCAAGACTTTTGCTAACCATTCTGGATTATGGAGAAGCCGAAGCTATTGTTCTTGCCCAGGAAACACAAGCAGATCTTATAATTCTGGATAACCGGGAACCCCGTTTATTTGCAAGCCAAGCAGGTTTGAAGGTTATAGGAACTATTGGAGTTATCCTGAAAGGATACAAGAGAGGCCTTGTCAAAGATCCCATGACGGAAATATACAAACTCAAAAAGCAAGGGTTTTACATCAGCGATAGGTTGTTGGCCTATGTTAGAAGCATCATCAATGAGTGATAGAAATAGGCAATCGTTGCATTGCTGTTGCATTTCTGTTGCACTCAAAGACTGATCTAAGCGGGTCCTTCCTGAGCCTGTAAGCGATGGGTCGGCGCCACGGCCGCCTGCGAGGCGGTTTGAACTCGCAAAAACTCGTTGCAGCGGAACTGAAAGCTTTCAAAACATAACAATAGGCTCTTTAAAGATAAAGACTCTTAAACAAAGCGAGTCCTTTGTAAGTCCTGAAGCGATGGGCTCAGCACCAAAACCGCCAGCGAGGCAATCCAAAGACCTTAAAACCATTCACCACCATCAAAGAGTGCAAAGCTTTCTGCCACATTCAAGAACATTGCTCTCCCCTCTCGCTCAAATTCATCGCCGTGGAGCAAAATTTGGATGCTGGAAATGTAGTAAGATACCCCTCCTAAAATAGACGAGAAGGGGCATTTTACTTGTATGCGGAGATGTTATATGTTGTTTTGGGATACCATACCAAAAGAGGGGTAAATTTTCTCCACGAGGTGGAAAATTTTAATCTGAGTTCTGGTATCAACTTTTGTAAGTTATTGTTATTAGTGGTGACCCGCCAGGGATTCGAACCCCGGACCAGCGGATTAAGAGCTCTGGGATTAACGGTATAAAGCGGTTTTGCTCGGTTTGGTTAGTTTTGGTT
>JALWBK010000074.1 GCA_027037155.1 bacterium
ACGACTCAAACGACAGGGCGCAGATTCAGGAACTTATCATCAACTGTGAGCTCGCCGATATTGCCAGAGAAAGTGGCGTTCAGACCATGGTGGAGGGACCTGGCCATATCCCCATAGACGAGATTGAGGTTAACGTTAGGATGGCCAAAAAGCTGAGTGGTGGTGCTCCCTACTATGTGCTTGGCCCTGTCCCCACCGATGTCTTTCCTGGATACGACCATATTGCTGCTGTGGCGGGTGCTGCATTAGCTGCCCAATACGGAGCCGATTTGATTTGCTATCTTACCCCTGCGGAGCATATAGCGTTGCCCTTCCCTGAGGATGTTAGAATAGGTGTGCGCTGTGCGAGGATAGCCGCGTACATGGGGGATATGGTTAAGCTGGGAAGAAGAGAAAGGGATCTGGAGATGGCCATAGCCCGTAAGAATCTTGACTGGGCTAAGCAGTTTGAGCTTGCGGTGTTTAAGGACGTCTTTGAAGAGATAAGAAAAACGAGACCACCTGAGGCCCCTGATACCTGTACCATGTGTGGCAAGCTGTGTGCCCTGAAGGCTGTGAGGGAGATGTTTGAGGGAAGATGAGAAGGCTTTACGTGGTGGGTGTAGGCCCTGGCTCTCCAGACCTTTTAACCCTACGGGGCTTAGATCGCATAAAGGCAGCCGAGGTAATCTTTTATCCTGTGAAGTCTAAGGATGGCGAGAGCATAGCCTTAAAAACCGTAGAGCACTACATCGGCAAAGGGACCAGGAAGATCCCCATTGTATTTCCCATGGTGAAGGACAGGGATGTGCTTGAGAGTGCGTGGAGAGAGGGAGCGGAGAGGATTTTGAAGGAGCCTTTCACAAAGGCTTGCTTTATCACCATTGGGGATCCTGCGTTCTACTGTACCTATTTTTATCTGCATCCTTACTTGAAGGAGCATTTAGAGGTTGAGGTGGTGCCTGGGGTCTTTTCTGTATCTGCCTGCTGTGCCTCTTTGAAAATGCCTTTGGTGCTTTCCGATGAGAGCTTTTCGGTACTTTCAGCGTCCAGTCCTGATATGGGAAGCACCGACACTGATGTTCTTGTCTTTATGAAGATACCGAAGAGTCGGGAGGCAAAAGAGAGGCTTACGTCTTTTCTGAAGGAGAGGGGCTACAGTAGCATATATTACGCCTCCCGCTGTCAGACTGAGGGTGAAAGGCTTGCAAAGGGCATACCTGAGGATGTGCAGTACATGTCCATGGTGATAGCCAAAAGATGAGGTACTTTACTCCGCTACACCTGGATCTTACCGGAAGAAGACTTCTTTTCGTGGGTGGAGGAAGGGTAAACGAAAGAAGAGTACTGTCTGTTGTTGAATCTGATGCAGAAATAACCGTCGTTAGTCCCGCTCTCACTGAAAAGCTAAAATCTCTGGTAGATGAGGGTAAGATTCACTGGATAGAGCGCGAGTTTTTGCCTTCTGATGTTGAGGGGGCTGACTTTGTCTTTGTGGCGATACCTGAGGGCTACCAAAAGGTGGTGGAGTGTGCAAAGACCAAAGGTGTCTGGGTGGAGTGTGCCTCTGATGGAAATCTTGGAAACTTTATAGTGCCTGCTGTCATTAGGAGGAAACACCTTCTCATTTCCGTATCCACCTCTGGTCAATCTCCAAAGCTTGCAGCTCGCATCAAAAGGGCTATAGAGGAGCTTCTTGGGAAGGCACTCTGAGTTCTACACCACGGGGGTCTGGGCCAGTGCTGCGGCCAAAGCCGCTGTTTTGAGTTTGCTCTCTGGCAGCGTTGTTCACCAGGTTGAGGTACTCATCCCCTTGGGAAAGAGGGTGTCTCTTCCTGTGGAGAGTTGCCTTTTGGGTGATGGAGCTTGTGCAAAGGTTGTGAAACTGAGCCCCGAGGCAGAGGATGTAACTCACAAGGCGGTTATCACTGCTAAGGCAACCTGCTGCAAAGAGGGTGTGATCTTGGAGGGGGGAAGGGGTATTGGTACTATTACAAAGCCTGGACTTAAGCTTCCTGTGGGAGAGAAGGCTATCAATCCTGTGCCCAGATGCTTCATTCTCAAAAACATCGCCGAGGTCTTTGTGGCTTTTGGCTATCAAGAGGGAGTGAGGGTGGTGCTTGAGGTGGAGGAGGGCGAGAAGATAGCCGAGAGGACCATCAATTCCAAGCTCGGTATAGTTGGTGGCATCTCCATCTTGGGAACAAGGGGAACGGTGATTCCCTATTCCACCAAAAGCTTCATGGACTCTATCCTTGCGGAGCTTTCCGTTGCCAGGGCTCAAGGGCTTGCAGAGATAGTCTTTGCGCCGGGAAGGGAGAGCGTTGAGCACGCTAAAAAAATCTTACACCTACCCCAAGAGTCTTTTATCACCATAGGCGACTTTGTCTATTTCGCCGTAAAGCATGCCTCCCGCATGGGCTTTGAGAGGATTATCTTTGTTGCTCAGCCTGCCAAGATGGCCAAGGTAGCTTACGGGTTTAAGAACACCCACGCAAGGTACGGATCGCTTCCTATGGACTGGCTCGCAAGGGTGTTGGGTGTCAACGATGTGGCAAAGTGTAACACCGTTAGAGAAGCTACTCAGTTGCTTGGATCTCGTGAGCGTTGGGTCTTGGTTGAGGAGCTTGCTAAAAAGCAGATAGAACAGTGGACTGGTAAGCGTGCCCTTACCTATACCGTTTGGTTCACTTAAGTATTTGCTACATTCCTACGATGATATATTATGATTTCACGATAAATCCTTTGGGAGGGGAAAATGTCGGGTATAGACGAAAGGTGTTTGGAATTTATGGAGCGAATTCTTGAATCTATCACCTTCATGCTTGAGAAGGCGGATTTAGCCAACGTGTACAAGGTTATGGGGGAGGTGGTTTGCAAAATCTTGGGTTTTGATAGGATAAACATATTTGTTTACAACCCAGATACCAACATGCTTGAAGCCAAGGAAGCGGTAGGTGCCGAGGAGCCATTAGATAAGATCAAGGTTCCAGCAGACAAAAGGGCAGGCGTTATCTACAAGGTGTTTTCTGAGATGAGGCCTTACGTGGTAGAGGATGCCACAAAGCACTTTCCTCCTGAGTTGAGACTGCAGCCGCCATGGTCGGAGATAAAAACCATAAGGTCCCGCTCTTTTATCATCGCTCCCTTGGTGGTGAAAGGGAAACCCTATGGTGTGATTGGTGTTGATAACAAGTTCCGCAAGGCTCCTATAGGCAAAGCCGAGGCTATGGTGGTGAAGATGTTTGCAAGGCTGGCCTCTTTAGTGATTGAAAGGTTAGTTACCGAACAGGACTTGGAAGAGAGGGAGAGGCTTATACAGGAGCAGGGTGAGGTGCTGAGGGAGGTGGCGTCTAATACCGCTGAGAAGTTGGTGAAGCTTGCAGAGGTCACCGATAAGGTGCAGGAAGAGGCCCAGCGTTTAAGAGAAGGCTTTGACAAACTTATGGATCACGTGAAGCGCATAGATTTCGTCATGAAGTCTGTGGAGGATGTGGCCAAAAAGACCAACCTCCTTTCCCTTAACGCTGCTATTGAGGCGGCAAGGGCTGGTGAGCATGGTAAGGGCTTTGCAGTGGTGGCTGATGAGGTAAGAAAGCTTGCCCAGAAGAGTAAGTCCGATCTGCAGGAGATAGGGAGCGCCCTTTCCAGCATAAAGCAAGCCACTAGTGAGTTCGTTAAATATGTGGATGATTTGGACAGGAGCGTGGAGGAAGAGGAGGCTATAATAGAGCACATACAGCAGATGGTTAAGAGAATAGAGGAGGTTATTTAGCCAGCTTCTATGAAATGCCTTTTATTAGT
>JALWBK010000075.1 GCA_027037155.1 bacterium
CGGTAGTGTAAAGGTGCTCGGTTTACCTCCCAAAGAGGCTGTACGAAACGGCTGGGTGGGCTATCTGCCCCAGAGAATCAAGGGAATGATCCCATTCAGTGCCCTGGACTTCGTCTCCCTGGTGGGCAAAAGAGAAGAGGCAGAGCGGACCCTTGAGATGGTAAAGATGAGCCATAAGGCCCACGAGCCCTTTGAAAAGCTCTCAGGCGGTGAGAAGCAGAGAATCCTTATAGCATCGGTTCTAAGCCGCAACCCCAAGGTACTCCTATTAGATGAACCCAGCACAGGTGTGGACAGCGTAGCTCAGGATACCTTTTACAACATACTGAAGGAGCTGAAGGATCGGGGAATCACCATAGTTATGGTATCCCACGATGTTGGAGTCATAGCCCAGTTTGTGGACAACATCGCCTGCCTCAACAAAAGGCTAAAACACAGCGGCGATCCCAGAAAAGCCCTTGACTGCAGGCTACTGGAAGAGCTATACGGACACAGCGTCAACGTATTCGTACACCACCCGGAGTGCTTAGGATGCCACTTTTATCGGAGATAATCCTTGTTCCCTTCGTCTGTGCTATCATACTGGCACTGGCCCTCTCCATCTACTCGTTCTTCGTGGTGGTAAAAAGGTGGGCATTTCTAAGTGTGGGCGTCTCCCATGCGGCCTTCGGCGGCATAGCCCTGGGCTATCTACTGCACGTATCCCCACAGATCTCTGCTCTCATCTTCGCCGTATTTGCAGCCGTAATCATCACCCTAATCAAAGAGAAGGGAAACGTTCCCGAAGACACCACCATCGGCGTAATATTCTCCACCTTTATGGCCGTTGGCGTAATACTATTTTCGCTCAGCACCAACTACGTGTCAGATGTATTGAGCTACCTTTTCGGAAATGTTCTGATGGTAACCAAGCGTGACCTTCTCATCGCCTTCGTACTGCTTCTTGTGACGATTCTATTCTTTATCAAATTCAAAAGGGCACTGTTTCTAATGATCGTTGATGAGGAAATGGCCTACACCTGTGGGGTCAACGTAACCCTCACCTACTATCTTCTTGTCACTCTCTTCACAGTCAGCGTGGTGATGGCAATAAAGCTGTTGGGAGTGATCCTCGTGTCATCTTTAACAGTTGTACCTGCAACAGTAGCACTCTTTTTTTTCACAAGGCTTCACAAGATACTGATAGCCTCGGCCCTTTTAAGCGCAAGTATAGTGATTGCCGGCATGACACTCTCCATAGCCACAGACCTACCACCGGGAGCCACAACAGCTCTCATTGCCGGAGGAGCTTTCTTTTTAGGTATGTATCTCAAAAATCAGAGATAGGTGCCTGCCAACTTCCTGTAGTGGTGGGCAAGGTTCTCTATCATCTCTATCTCTTCAGGGCTTAGTTCCCTTGCCACCTTAGCAGGAGCTCCCTTTATCAAAACTCCATCGGGGAACTCCTTGCCCTGTGTCAAAAGAGAGCCTGCAGCCACAAGACAGTTGTTGCCTATCTTAACACCATCAAGGATAATCGCGCCCATGCCTATAAGACAGTTGTTACCAATGACACAGCCGTGAATCATAGCCCTGTGGCCGATGGTAACGTTGTCTCCAATAATGGTGGGATATTTGGCAGTGGTAACGTGAACCATGGTGAGGTCCTGGATGTTGGTGTTTTTACCTATCCTGATGTAGTTCACATCTCCCCTAACAACGGTGTTAAACCATATACTGGAACCATCGCCTATCTCAACGTCTCCGATGACAAAGCTACCCTCTGCCAAAAAGACACCTTCACCTATCTTCGGATACACGCCCTTGTACGGAAGAACCTTACCCATGTCTTACTCCCCTAAAGAAAAAGGGGAGGGAAAAACCCCCTCCCCTACTTTGCAAACTGCAAACCGTACTCGTAGCCCACTGAAAAGGCTTTAAGGTTGAGCTCCTCTGTTCCTGAAGGAACCGTGTCTTCTACAGCCTTCTCCATCGCCTCCTTGCTGATCAAACCTGTCACAGCGGTGAAGAAACCACACATAACGATGTTGAGAGTAAGTCTCCTTCCCACCTTCTCCTCTGCCAACCTGGTGGCAGGGATCTTAAACACCTTCTGAGTGGGATTGACCTTGGAGATGTCCACCAACTCTTCCTCAATTATCAGAATGCCATCCTTCTTCAGAGTGGGATAATACTTATCAAAGGCCTCCTGCGACATGGCAACAAAGATATCGGGCTGCACAACGTAGGGGTAGAGCACCTTATCCTTGGAGAGCACAACCTGTGCAGAACAGGCACCACCCCTGGCCTCAGGACCAAAGCTCTGGGTCAACGTAGCCTGATATCCTTCAAAGATGGAATACGCCTTCCCGATGACGTACCCCATCATTATTATTCCCTGACCGCCGAATCCCGCCAGTCTGATCTCTATTCTATCGGCCATGGTTTTACCTCCCCCAGGGCTGGAACTTATCGCCCAGCTTCTTCTTGAGAATCTCGTTGTAGTTGTCCAGATAATCAGGCTTCTCTATATCCACAAACTCTCCTACGATAATCTCCTTGTCGTAGGTCTCCAGTCCCACCTCTTTGGTGTTGGCCCCATGCTTAATTACGCTCTTCTCCTTGAAGTACTTCATAAGATCAACGCTACCACCAAGCTTGTTCCTTCTCAGATACAGCGTGGGACAAGGAGCCAAGATCTCAATGAAAGAGAAGCCCTTCTTGTTCAAAGCCTTAACCATGGACTTGGTGAGCTGCACCACGTGATATGTAGTCCACCTTGCCACAAACACCGCTCCACAAGAAGCCACAAGATCCGGAAGGTTAAAAGGATACTCGGGATCACCGTAAGGTGTAGTGGTCGCCACCTTCTCGTGATGGGTGGTGGGAGCAACCTGCCCGCCAGTCATACCGTAGTTGAAGTTGTTGACACAAATGACAGTAATGTCCAGGTTTCTCCTGGCAGCGTGAATCAGATGGTTTCCACCAATAGCCGAGAGGTCTCCATCACCGGAGTAAACGACCACATGAAGATCAGGATTGGCAAGCTTCAGACCCGTAGCAAAGGGAATTGCCCTTCCGTGAGTGGTATGGAAGGAGTCAAGCTTAAGATAACCGGCAACACGACCGGTACACCCGATACCCGACACTATACACAGCTTGTCCAAATCTATACCACACTCAAGAACCGCCCTTGCAAAGCAGTTAACGGAAGTCCCGATACCGCAACCGGGACACCAGATGTGGGGCATACGGTCGGTTCTCAGAAACTGCTCAACCGGATTCTCACGCACTGCTGTACTCATTTTGCTGCCTCCATAATAGCATTGTAGATATCTTCAGGATCGTGAACCGTTCCACCGGCGTGTCCAACCGGTATAACCGGACAACGCCCGGCTACCAACCTCTCTATCTCCCTTGCAACCTGAGCCCTTACGTTCAACTCGGGAACCACAATGGCCTTAACCTTGTCCGCAAGCTCCTTCAAGCGGGGCTCAGGAAGCGGCCAAACCACTATGAGCCTCATCATTCCAACCTTAACACCCTTCTGCAGAGCCTTCTCAATACCCAAGAGAGCTACCCTTGCAGAGATACCATAGGAAACCACCAAGATATCACAGCCATCTACATCCTTCTCTTCCCATTTCCAGATCTTGTGAGCGTTCTTGTTTATCTTGTCGCAGAGCCTTCTCACCAGCTCGTCCTGCACCTCCACATCGGTGGCTGCAGGATAGCCCCTGTAATCGTGGGTCAGACCCGTGATGTGGAACCTGTAACCAT
>JALWBK010000076.1 GCA_027037155.1 bacterium
ATGGTTCATCTCCTTTCCTCTGGACACAGTATGCCAGAGCTATGGCATCGGCTTCGTGATGGTTGACTTTCTCAAGTTCAAAGAGGTTCTTTACCATAAAGATCATCTGTTCTTTTGTGGCAGAACCGTTGCCCGTTATGGCCTTTTTCACCTGTGAAGGGTGCAGTTCTACCACGGTGATGCCAAGCATTCCTGCTGCAGACAGCACCACTCCTCTGGTTTCAGAAAGCTTTATGAGGGAGGGAACGCTTCGCCCCCCAAAGGCCTTTTCTATGGAGAGGATATCCACCTGGTGTTCTTCTATCAGTTTGGTTACGAAGGTGAAGATTTGGGAGAGCTTTTTGGCGGTTTCACCTCTGGTTCTGAGGGTTCCAAAATCCAGAAGCTTTTGATTCTTGAAAACGGCGTATCCTAAGTGGTATCCGGGATCTACCCCTAAAACAGTCATTAAGTTATGCCTGAAAGCATCTCTTCAGGAACATCAAAGTTAGCGTACACGTTCTGAACGTCGTCGTGGTTTTCTAAAGCGTCCAGAAGCTTCAGCAGCTTTTCGGCCTTCTCCCCTGCTACGCTTACGGTACTTTGTGGAATGTAGGTGAGCTGGGCTTCAACCACGTTGACTCCCTTTCCCTCTAAAGCCTTTTTGACCTCTTCCAAATCGTCTGGGGCGGTTACCACCTGCATAACTTCATCTTCCACCTTTATGTCTTCCGCTCCAGCTTCTAAGGCTATTTCCATCAAGGTGTCTTCGTCTATTCCCTGAACGGTTATGATGCCTTTTCTTTCAAACATCCAGGCGACGCATCCAGCCTCGCCGAGGTTGCCGCCGTGTTTGTTGAAAATGGTTCTGATTTCCGAAACGGTCCTGTTCTTATTGTCGGTTATGGCTTCAATGAGGATGGCCACGCCACCAGGCCCGTATCCTTCGTAAATGACCTCTTCGTAAGCCACACCTGGCAGCTCTCCAAGCCCCCTCTTAATGGCCCTCTCTATGTTTTCTTTGGGCATGTTTACCGATTTGGCGAGCTGTATGGCCCTTCTAAGCCTGGGGTTGGAGTCTGGATCGCCTCCGCCGAGCCTTGTGGCAACGATGATTTCTCTTGCCACCTTAGTGAATATACGCCCCCTTTTGGCGTCTTCCCTCATCTTCTTGTGCTTTATGTTGGCCCACTTGGAATGGCCAGCCACCGAATTTTCCCCCGATTCAGTTTTTGGCAAGCCTCACAAGCCAAACCCTGAGATTACCATTATAGACGTTGAGGGCTTTGTCAAGACGAATTCCGAGCTTTTTTGCCTCACTTTCCACCCTTTCAAGTTCGGGATACAGTAAAGTGAAGACGGTGGCACTGCTTTCGGCAAAGCTTATGAGTGCTTTTTTGATGGCATTTTCTGCCTTGTGGGGACTGCCCAGTCTTACCCCGTAAGGTGGGTTGGCTGCCATTAGAGTGATGGATTCTTTATGTGGAAACTCGGACACATCGCACTTAAAGAAATTTATCTTTTCTACCACAAGGGCCTTTTGGGCGTTTGCAATGGCACCTGAGAGGTGCTTTGGGGAGTGATCGGATGCGTATATAGTTATGGGGGCATCCCAGTTGATCAGGGAATCCACCTCTTTGGTGGTTTGATCCCATAAAGTTGAGGATAGTATACTATTTCTTAGAAAGAGAAACTCGTTCTTTCTGAAGAAGCCTGCCGGTAGGCCTATGAGCCTGTGGGCTGCCTCTATAGGGATGGTACCGCTTCCGCACATGGGATCCCACAGGATGTCCTTTAGTGAAAGACCGGCCACAAAAAGCAGGGCGTTGGCAAGGGTGCTTTTCAGTCCTGCAGGGTGGGAGTAGATCCGCCACCTTCTGTGGTGCAGTCCTTCCTGCCCTACGAGCTCCACCCCTAAAAGGAGTCTGTCTTGTACCACATCGGCGTTTACTATGAGGTCTGGGTCATCAAGGTACACCTTGGGTCTGAATCCCCTTTTTATCCTGCAGGCATCTATGACGGCAGCTCCCGCGTAGGCTGCCACCTCTTGGGAGGTGAAGGGGTGAAAGCCTTTCCTTACACATCTTGCTCCAAAGCTGATGGAGGGGGAGAGTAGCCCTTCAATTTTGGAGTTGAAAACCGCCTCATATATAGCATCAAGGGCGTTTCTGTTGGTTGGAATGGTAAAGATGCCCAAAAGCAAAGATGCCTTGTGGTAGAGGGGATTGGTGTAGAGGACTTTCAGTAGTTCTCTTTCGCCCTTGAAGGTGGCAAGTACCCTTCCAGAAAAGGAAAAGGGGGTGGGGATCTTCTCCTCCACCCCCTCTAACAGTGAGGCGAGTAGTTCTTCAATGCCCCTTTCAGTGGAGAACAGTACCCTCAGACAATGACCTCCTTCATCCTGCTGATGATAACATACCAGGTGGAAAGTCCACCTGCCCGCTCTTCCATGGCTTCCTTTATCATCTGGGCTACATCGTTCCAGTGCTTCATCTCCTTGGTGGTGAAGCTCTCAAGGTCTCTCTTGCTGGATCTCATGTAGTTGACAAACTTCTGAACGAGCCTTCTCCTTATGAAGTACAGCTCCCTGTGGAGTCTGTTGTAGGCCAAGTGGTCCCACTGGTTCCTCTTGCTTTCGTTGACGAGGGCGTTTTCTATGTCGCTGATCATGAACCTGTTGGAGATGCTGTAGTATATGCCTGCCAAAAGGGTGGAATCCATGTTGAGGTACTCTGCGAGGGTGATGATGTCCATGAAGTTGCTGGTGAATGGGATGATGGCGATCTCCCTTGCCATTTCCTCCGGCATACCGCTTTCCCTATAGGTGTTCACCTTTTCCATAAGTGCTTCCTTCTCCTGGGCCGATATGATGGTGGGTATAATTTTCTTCAGCTTTTCTATCTCGTTGCGGTACTTTTCCACAACTGGGGTGAGAGGGATCCAATCGCCGATGAAGAAGTGGCTCCACTTGACAAGTTCGTATATGGTGTCCTCAATGTCTAAAAGTGCCTGGTACTGGATGTGGCTGGGCACCTTGAAGTCTAAGGAGTATATCCTCTGCCTCAGTGCCGAGGCATTGAGCACACCGTTCATCATTATGTAACTGGCTGCGGTCTCCACTACACCAGCTCCGTTTTCCCTCTGGCATCTATGGAAGAAGGAGATTCCCGCCTGATCCACAATGGAGTTTACGGTGCAGGTAAGCACGATCTCTTCTTTTAGTGGGTGTTTGTTGATGTACTCAGCAAAACGCTCCCTCAGTGTCTTGGGGAAATAGTTATACAGGAACTCTTCCATGTATTCGGCCTTTAAAATGGAGGAGTTTCTCATCTTTTCCTTGGTCCATCTCTTCTGGAAGCCTATGAGCAATGAGAGCTCAGGCCTTAAGAGACCAAGCCCCTTTTCCTGTCTCGCCTGTAGCTCTTTGTGGCTGGGAAGTACCGTCTCCTTGGGATCTATGAAACCATCTCCTATGAGCCTGTCTATGGTGTAGATGAAGGGATCAAGATCTCTCTTGCTCCTGATAACATCCAAGCTTATAGCGAGGCTCTGGGTGTAGTTGTTTTTCAAAACACTGTGAAGCACCTCATCGGCAATGTCAAATATCAGCTTGTTGCGCTCTTCAAGGGTGAGCTTACCCTCTTTGATGGGTTGGGAGAGCAGAATCTTGATGTTGACCTCGTGATCGGAGGTATCCACACCGCCTGAGTTGTCCAAGGCGTCCATGTTTATTCTACCGCCGTTGAGGGCGTATTCCACCCTGGCCTTCTGGGTGAAT
>JALWBK010000077.1:0-1263 GCA_027037155.1 bacterium
ATACTTGCTTTGCAACAAAATTCATAGCACCTCTATCCTTTATGTTTAATTGCTTTTTAATTGTTACACCTCCTTGTCCTAACTCTGAAATTCAGGTTAAAGCTTTCTGCTAACCATTTAAGAGCCAGCTTGTAGGTACGGTTTATAGTTGATTTTGAAAGGCCCTTTCGATTTAGATGTCTGATGAAATCGGCATAGTGATCCTGGGTTATCTCATAAGGTTTGTTTACTTTATATTTTGTACTGACAAACCTCAAAAACTCTTCGCAGCAACGCTCGTATCTCTTAGAAGATTTAACCTTTCTTCGAACGGGCCTGTAATTTTTGCGATTAGTGTAAAACCACAGAAGTAGCTCTAAGCTTGCGATCATAGTTATACCTCCATCCTTTTTTCAAAGTGGAAAGGAAAAGGCCTCCATAAAAAGCAGGAGGCCCGTTCTTTTCAAAAGTTTTTGAGTAAGACTTAGGGCGGAGACAGCACCTTTGAAGGTGGAGTCTCCGCTGGCAGACTCACACAGGACGAATAGCGGTTAAACGTTCCAGCCGCAGATTAGGGCCTGCGACTCGCCCATCAGATCATCCACACACAGCACCTGTTTAGGTCTTTGAAGACTTTTAGGTGGTGTGTGCGGAAGACGTTCAATTCTTGAACAGGTGTGGCTGTATCAGGCACACCTGTAATTGGTTCGTCCTGTGTTCATCTGCCTGGTCAGATTGACGAACGGCGCTGGATCTTTCTCTGTCGCGCGGTCTCTTCTCGCAGAAGAAACCGCGCGTGGGATCTTTCATGCTCGGAGGGATCCGAGCAGCTGTTGTTTTCTAAAGTTCATCCTTGCTATCTTTGCTTCTGTTAAAAATCTAAACCCTATATTAAACTTGATCAAGTCTTTTGATGAAGTTTGTTGCTGAAACTATTGCTCGACGATGGAATAGGTCACGGTTGCGCTACAACACACCAGTCGGGTATATTCTGCTTGAGGATTTCTTCGTTCAGAACAGCAGGGAGTATTGGCTAAGCTAAACAGCTGTTGTACAACCTTTCAGAGGTCAAATCCTGGTCTGTTGATAGATTTGAAGGAGGGACGACATGAAGTGCTTGAGAAAGGTTATTCTGTGCCTTTTCTTAGGGATACTTGTTATAGCACACGAAATACACGCCGGAACTAATCCTTATCTTTTTGAGGATAGGTGCGATTCCCAAAAAAAGGTTTGTCTGAATTACACCAGGTTATCTAGCGACGGCAGGGGAGACCTTCTCTTCTT
>JALWBK010000077.1:1273-3753 GCA_027037155.1 bacterium
TCTTCTTTCCCGTATATTACGTTGATAACTCAATCTCTATGAGGATGGTACTGTCAAATACGTCCGATAGATATGGAATGGTTGCTCTCGTAACCTTCAAGGATTTTTTGTGCGGGGAGCCTCTGGCTAACTTTTTCGTTTATCTTACTCCTGTAGACGTGTGGGTAGGTAATATCAAATCTTACGGCGGTACTGTGAAGATAGAGAGCGTAGATAACAGCATTGTTGTTAATAATAAGGTTGGGTCTACTGATAATAAGATTGCCATATCTCTTTCAAAGCCATCCAATCCTCACTCAACACCTTTGTTTGGATACGTAGAAGTAAAGACTTTAGCCTATGTGGATACCTCCTTTGTAGGAAAGGTAGGTAACGCAACTTTGGACTACTATTCTTTAATGAGAGAGCAAGGCTTTACTGAGGAACATCTTTTTATGGCGTGGTTGTTTCAAGAAGGCAGCGAGAAATACAATGATGTTGCGTATGTAGTTAAGGAGATAGATAATCAGACAATATCAGAGTTTAACGGTTTGATTTTCCCGTCAGACGAGCACTTTGACTTTGCTGGTAATAACCCTATGGTTAGTGACGGAGTGATAAATCCGGATCTGGAAGACGGGGTGCTTCAAGGGAAAATGGAAGTGTTATTGGATAGTAGCATTATAGGGTCTTACAAGGCTGTTGCGGTTAAAGATTTCTCGATGCTGGGAGATGATGTCCTTGCCACGCCGGATTTCGATTACGATCACGATTACAATGAACACTATAAGCCTTCCCAGACAGACGGTGCCTATCTGGATAGCGTCGGGTATACGGACTATTTGGACGCTGCCTTGGATAGGACAAGGATATTTGTGAACTATGATAGCAGCTCTAATGGTACGACTCAGTTGCTTGTAATGCTATTTCCCACTAAACAACTTGAATACGATAAAATTACGGACAAGTGTGTTGCAAGTGTTCACACTTCGGATGTATGGCAAGAGAGCCTTAAATTGGAGACTCATAAGTTAGACGTAGAACTTGTTGGTCCTAAAGGAGAGAAAAAGTGGTGTGTCTATTCTCCATGTGTTTGGGATGACACGGCGATGCTGTTTTTGCCCTCCGGGGATTTTGATCCGTTCTTTTACAACTGGGGGCAGGTAGTTGTATTCTTTGGCAATAATGATAATGGCGACTTTGAGTTTGCTTCTTTAGAAAATGGGCACGAACAACGTACTTGGAGTGAAGTAGGAGGGCTTCCTGTTGTACCCATTTTTGTAACCCTGTCACCTAACGGGATCTTTTTAGAATACCCCACTTTTACAACGAGATAGCTAATACAAGTTGGACAAAACTGGTATGGCCACCTTTTTTTACAAGGCATTAACTGAGGACGGAAGGGTTATAGAAGGCGTTAAGAACGCTGATTCTGTAGAAGACGTTTTGAAAAGCCTTGAACAAGAAGGATTGCTTCCCCTTACGGTTAAGGAAAAGAAGGAGAGCTCTAAAAGAAAACTGTCGTTAGCACTACCAATCTTAAAGCAAAGAGTTTCTAAGAAAGATGTCATCTTTTTTACCCAGACCATGGCTATGTTGATAAAATCGGGTGTTCCAGTAGATAAGGCCCTTCTCATATGTATTGACATAAATAGAGGCAAAGCCATAGAGAAGGTCCTGGAAGATCTCTTAGACGAGGTAAGGCAGGGAAGTTCTTTAAGTGACGCTTTGTCTAAGTATCCCTCTCTCTTTTCAAGATTATATGTTAACACTGTAAAAGCTGGTGAAAGCACGGGATTGCTTGGCGAAGTCTTGGAAAGAACGTATCTTCACCTGTCAAAAATGGAAGAGTTCAAAAGCTCAATTGTAAACTCATTAATTTATCCTCTGTTTTTGATTCTCACCAGTGTTGTGTCAATAGTGGTACTTATAGTTTTTGTTGTTCCCAGGTTTTACGCCGTACTTTCCTCATCAGGTGTGGTTCCTCCCTTCCCTATACCACAGTTAGCGTCTTTGGGTGAGTTCTGCGCGAGGTACGGTTTTTTTGTTTTGGTATTTTTAATTCTGTTCACGTATCTATTTAGCGTGTGGTATACGAAGGTGGGCAGGGACGCAGTACATGGGAGCCTCATACGTTTTCCCGCTGTAGGTGCTTTTCTCATAAAAATGGAGAATGCAAAGTTTGGGAGTAATTTCGGAACGTTACTAAAGAACGGCGTTCCTATTTTACAGGCCTTGGTAATAGTGAAAGAAATGTTCTTCTTGGAGGTATATCGGGAGGAGATGGAAAGGTTGTATAAAGAGATTAGAGAAGGAAGAAAGTTGACCCTTTCTCTGAAGGCGAGAAAGGATCTATGGCATCCGTTGGTCGTTGGCTTGGGAGAAGTGGGAGAAGAGACCGGAGAATTGGGAGAGGCTTTGATTAAAGCTGCTGATATTTTGGAAGCGGAGATCTCTACTCTACTTAACAGGTTGATTTCAATAGTTGAACCGGCAACTAT
>JALWBK010000078.1 GCA_027037155.1 bacterium
ACCTAGGCCCCAATGTAATAGTGTATAGAGACTTCGCTCATTTTAAATGGATAGGAATTGACAAAGGAATTCTTCGCATAGGTCCATCCTGTGCAAATATGAGTTTTAAAATAGCCGAAGCCCTTGGGTGTGATCCGATAATCTTGGTGGGACAGGATCTTGCTTTTGCTGAAACAGGAGAAAGCCACGTTGAAGGACACGAGTTTGGAACACAGAACGTAAAACCTGATCCCAACTGCTTCTACGTAAAGGGAAACTACTCTGAAAAAGTGCTCACTACAAGAACGTGGTATATGTTCCTTAAACATTTTGAACTCGACATTGCTGGGTACAAAGGAACCTGTATCAATGCTACAGAAGGCGGAGCTTATATAGCCGGTACAAAGGTTATGAAGCTATCAGAAGCCTTGGAGGAATACGCAAATGAAAAGATTTATGCTCTTGATACCATTAGAGATAAGCTTAAAAAACCTTCACCAGAACAGGTGATGCAAGATTTGGAAGGTTTTAAAGACAGAGTGGAGGAAACAAGGACATTTATGAACGAAACTATAGAAAAGTACAAAAAAGAACTTGAGAAAGTGGAAAACTTTAACAAAAACGTACTATCCAAGATACTCAGCAGAAAGGAAGATAAACTGCTGCC
Organism: bacterium; assembly: GCA_027037155.1. Classification (GTDB taxonomy): domain Bacteria; phylum Thermosulfidibacterota; class Thermosulfidibacteria; order Thermosulfidibacterales; family Thermosulfidibacteraceae; genus Thermosulfidibacter. The sequence goes on from JALWBK010000078.1 coordinate 647, forward strand.
GGAAGAGGTGGATGAAGCAAAAAGATTGTATGAAGACTTTACTAAGACAAAGATAGACACAATGGGACACACGCTATTCTACCTATATCCCATGCACGTTGTACAGGCATACGTAATAAAATCCGAGGTGGAGCTTACAGAAACTTTTGAAAAGTACAACGATCTAAACTTTTCTTACATAGAATGGGTTGCAAAACACGAGGAGTGGTTTAAGGTCATGATAAAGCTGCTGGAAACATGTAACAGCAGATTGGATATCGTTATGCAAAAAGTCAAAGAGATAGAAGAAAAGCTATACCCGTTTGTTAAACAATAAACCAATAAACTTTTGCATTTCGTAATATCTCTCCAAAGCCTTCTCTGGAGGTATCTGATCCACCACCTCCCCCGTGTTTTTATCTATCAGCTTAACAACAACCTCTTTGGTCTTATCATCAATTACATACTTTCTTTCCACATTGAAAATCTCCAAGACCTTGTTAAGCTTATCAACAGCCTCCTCCAACTTCTTGGAATCTTTTGCACTATTGAAGACGATGTCCGTCCTGCCATCTGTACGCTTATCGCTATCCACTCTTTTAACTTTAACACCGTCCACAAACACAGGATCTACCTGCTTAATTCTATCGTCAACAATTCCCTTTTGCACAATCATGGCTTAACCTCCTTCAACAGAAAGCTAAGAAAGGGAGGCGGAAATTACCGCCTCCCTACTAAAGCCACTATCTCAGTAGCTGAAGTACCTGCTGGGGAATCTGGTTCGCCTGAGCAAGCATAGCCATAGCAGTCTGAGAAAGAATCTGGCTCTTTGTGAAGTTGGTGGTTTCTGCTGCCATATCAAGGTCTCTAATACGGGATTCGGAAGCAACCATGTTCTCTCTCTGGATATTGAGGTTAGATATGGTCTTCTGCAGCCTGTTTATAATCGCTCCAAGCTTACCACGCTCAGAAGAGACCAACTGTATAGCATGATCTATCTTGGTTATCGCAGCTTCAGCATGCTTCATATCCACCACCAATACATCAGCCACCCCAAGAGCCACAGTGTCCATTCTACCGATCGTAGTGTTCATAATTTGATTCTGATTAGCACCAATGTGGAAGTTTACAGAGGCATCCACTATATGCAGATAGAACTCCTCATTGGATCCAGAAGAGAAGACAAACGTTTTATTGGTAGGATCCCAAGAAACGCTTATACCTACCTCTTGAGAAATCTTAACATCCACTCCCCTTATAATTCCTCTCAATACACCATCGCTTACAGTATCTCCACCTATTGGATTGTCAGTATGAGCATCTTTCACATTAACTGTAGTCTGAGGATTCACAGCTTCCTGAACAACCTCAAGGCTCAAAGCCTTAATAAGATTCTCATCACCGCTTATGGTGATCTCTCCATTCTCACCAACCAGTGGAGACCTTATGACAATTGTTCCCTTAACCGCAGCTTCACCTGTTGTAGCTACATTACCATCGGTAATATACTCTGCAACGTGGTTATTAACCTCAGCATCGTCTACCTTGAGACCAAGTCCGTTGACTATAGCATTCCTTATCTTTTCAGCAACTTCAGCGATGGTATCATCGCCATCCAAATAGATATCGTAGTAATTGGGCCCGTTCCAAATAGTCAGTTTTTGTGGGGTTGATAATATGAAGTTGCCATCTGGATCATAGAACTTCGCGATATCCTTAAGCTTTGTTGTAGAGGTCGCAACTCCCCCGGAACCTCTCACCTGAATATTAATACTTTCAGCAGTAGCGATTGAACCGTTATCAACCACTGAGTCCTGCCAATCAATCTTGAAAGAACCCCAATGCAAATTACCACTATCCGTATCAAGGGTAACAAACGTAACTTCCGTATAGCCAGCACTTAAATTGTCAACATCCCACACAGGAGACAGACTATTACCTGCTGTATCAGTAACCTGCACCCCTCCATCAGTAGTGGTACCGCCTGAGTTAGCAGCTACAAGAACAACATCACCCTCGGTCAAATACACATTGGTAGCATCAGCGGTTCCATTGAAATCAATAACCACACCACCAACCGTCAAAGCACCATTGGTTAAAGTAGCAGAAGTCCAAGTCTCTCCATCTGTAGTATAGTAAACCGTTAAGCCAGTAGAAGCATAGCCGCTTTCTCCTACCCTAACCGCTATATAACCTGTTGTTGTAGAAGCACTTCCCTTTACAGCTAAGTTATCCTTCCAGCTGGAGCCAGCTTGGGAGTACATAGAAACTGCAGACGCACTTTGAGTTATAGAAGTACCCGCTGTGAGAACATCAATTTGATAATTTCCTTGAATAATCTCCTGAGGGTCATACAAAGACTCTATATTTGTGGTTGAAGTAGCAGTAGTCAGTTCAATACCTATTGCTCCATCCCTCAAAGTGAAGATATCGCTCTTCATAATCTGGTTTTTGCCTGGAGTAGCAGAAACTTCAAGCTTATAGGTGCCTTCAACAACCTGGCCTCTTATTATGGCTTCCACTTTATCAGGATGATCGGTGCTCCACAAAGCAGCAGCATCTCCATTTAGCAGCTTTTTTGTATTGAACTCTGTAGTCTTTGAAATTCTGTCGATCTCTTCCTTGAGCTGCTGCACTTCCTTTTGAATCTCCACCCTATCAGTAGCGGTAAGCGTTCCGTTGGACGCCTGGACAGCAAGCTCCCTCATTCTCTGAAGGATACCGTGAACTTCGTTAAGGGCTCCTTCAGCCGTCTGTAAAAGGGAAATTCCGTCCTGGGCGTTCAAGGTTGCCCTGTGAAGACCTTTGATCTGAGCTCTCATCTTCTCGCTGATGGCAAGTCCAGAGGCGTCATCCGCCGCAGTGTTAATTCTCAGACCAGAAGCCAACCTTCTCAGGGAAAGCTGAAGAGAATCCTGAGCTTTGCTCAACTGAATATGGGCATCAATGGCCATTAAATTTGTGTTGACATAAATTCCTGCCATGGCTCAACCTCCCTGTTGAGTTTTTCTTGGGACTTCCCTGTCCCACAAAGTAAAATCGTCAAAACCTCAAAAATCTTAAACCTTCACATCATCCTACCATCTACCACCCCCTTTCTTTGTCTTTTCACTTATGAG
>JALWBK010000079.1 GCA_027037155.1 bacterium
GCGAATCCCTATCACTTTGAGAGGGATCCTGCCTTTGGATGGGGTTTTTACGGGCACAGGTTGAAGCTGTACAGAGAGACGGAGCCCCATGAGGGCTTTCACATAATGCGCCGATGGATTGAAGAAAAAGGAGCGGAGTTTTTCGTAGTCACTTCCAATGTTGATGGTCAGTTTCAGAAGGCAGGCTATCCGGAAGATAAGATATACGAGATACACGGATCCATTCACCATTTGCAGTGTATAAGACCTTGTAGCAACGATATTTGGGAGAATGACGAAGATATCCCTGTGGATCTTGAGAGCATGAGGGCCTTGAAGATTCCCCGTTGCAGAAACTGCGGTGCTGTAGCAAGACCCAATGTGCTCATGTTTGGGGATTTTAGCTGGGTTGGAGACAGAACCTATAAACAGGGGGAAAGGTATAGAAGGTTTCTTGCTGAGGTAGCTGGTAAAAGGATGGTTGTTATTGAGATAGGTGCTGGGACTGCTATACCGTCAATAAGACACACCAGTGAATCTTTGGTAAGAACACACGGGGCTGTTCTTGTTAGGATCAATCCTCGTGAGTACGCTGTTCCACCTGGGCAGATTTCAATTCCTTTAGGTGGTTTAGAGGCTTTGAGAAGCATTGACAAGTGCATCAGGAGGGGTTGATGGCCATGAGGAGATATCTGCTCTGCGCTCTTGCTGTTGGTCTGTTCTTTTCACTTTCGTACGCGCAGCTTGAGATAGAGGAGGCCATACTTTACCGTTACGGTGCCACTGTAATTGCCAAATCCGTTGCTTACGTGAAGAAGGGAAAGAACTTTCTTGGATTTCTCCCAAAAGACGTGGATAAAGGGAGTGTTGCCATAGCTCCCAATTGTGAAGTTGCTTCCATTATCGGTATAGACTGGGGAGATCCAAAGGAGACTCCGGTATACAAAGAGCTAAAATCCCAGCTTGGAACCCTTGAATCTCAGAGGGCTTCTTTAGAGGAAAGGGCGAAGTTCTACGCCAAGCTCATAGATTCTCTTGCGCGGGCTTACGGCAACAACAGGTATTTAAACTACCTGCTTTACGAGAGGAAGTTTAAAGAGCTGCACAGCAAGGAGCTGGCTTTGAGGCAGAAGGTCTCTCTGATCACCACAAAAATAGACAAGATTTCAAAGAAGTTGCGGGAGATGGAAGATAAGGTGGCGATGTACGTCTGGGCCACTGCTGAAGATCAGTGTGAGATGACAGTGAGCTTTAATACTTCAAAGGCTCACTGGGAGCCGGTCTATCTGTTAATCTATAATAAGGGTAAGGCGACACTGGAGTTGATGGCCAAAGTGAGCCAATCTACGGGGGTTGATTGGAAAGACGTTAACGTAGCCCTCTCCTCTTCCCAGCCTACCAGGTTCCTCGAGCTTCCTGAGGTTAAGCCCTTCAATGTGTATGTAATTACGCGTACGAGCCGGATGCTGATGATGGCACCTGGGGCAAGGGTTCCTTCAAAAGGGATGCTGAAGAGTATAGAGAGAAGATCATCTGGTTACTCCTTCAACATCTCAACCCCCATATCTCTTACATCTGGAAGGGAGGAGGTCTTTTCCCTCAAAGAGTTTAAATGGCGTAAGGTTGAGCCTGAAAGGATATGCGTTCCTTCGTACAAGGAAGGAGTATACGTAAAGATAAGCCTTACAGCACCCTCACTACCCCTTCCTAACGGTAAGCTAAAGATAGTGGAGGGCAATTCCTACATTGGGGAGGTGGATCTTTCGGAGGTTCTGTCTGGTGGAAAGCTTACCGTGCCACTGGGAATAGATCCTGAGATAGAGGTCAAGAGGAAGGTGGTTGACAAAAGGGTGGAGAAGACTTGGAGTGGCAACTACAAGCTTACGTTTACGTATAGGATAACGCTATTTAACAGCAAGGATGTGCCTGTCAGTGTCAAGCTTATGGAACCACTTCCTGTTTCCAAGGACGATAGGGTGACTGTTAAAATAAGGGAGATAAAGCCTAGGCCCGATAAGGTGGACAAGTTAGGAATAGCCCACTGGAACATAAATCTGAAGCCACAACAGAAGGTTGAGATCACGTACACCTTCACAGTGCAGTATCCAGAAAACACCATCGTCAACATAGATTAGGAGGAGCTTATGGCAAAGGTACTTACTAAAGTAGAGCCCCCTATAGGGTGGTTGATCTTCAATAGGCCTGAGGTGCTCAACGCCTTTGATGTGGAGATGTGGAGGAGAGTGCCGGAGGTTGCGCTTGAGTTAGATGAAAACAATGATGTGGAAATCATCATTATGAGGGGAGAGGGGAATGTCTTTGGAGCTGGAGCGGATATAAAGGAGCTTCTGGAATACACTAAAAAGGGAATAGCCCAAGAGTACGCTGATGCTGTGAACTACTGCTTCAGTGGTCTGGCGAAGGTTAGAAAGGTAATAATAGCTGCAGTTGAGCGCTACGCCCTTGGTGGAGGATGTATGGTGGCCCTCTCCTGTGATCTGAGGGTTGCAGGGCAGGGTGCGAAAATAGGCATTCCACTTGTTAAGCTTGGTCTTGCAGTGGAGCCTTTGGGAATAAAGAGGTTGATGGAGATAGCCGGAAGTGGGTTTGCTGCTGAGTTTCTATTAACGGGCGATGTAATTCCTATGGATAAACTTATCAGCTCTGGGGTTGTTAACTACGTGGTGCCTGATGAGGAGGTGGTAGAGTTCTCTAAAGAGCTTGCTTTAAGGCTATTGAAGAATGGGAAGTATGCCCTTCGCACGACTAAGAGGATTATGAAGGAGTTTGCCTCTGGCAAGCCCGACTACGAGTTTCTCCATACCGCCTTTGCCAGTTGCATGAATACTGAGGAGTTCGTGCAAAGGGCTGAGGGGTTCATAAACAAGTCTTAGTGTTGAGGTTAGTCAAGGATAGCAAGGGCCTTGTCTGCCTTTTGCGCTATATCAAGTTCAAATAGAGCTATGGTTGGTAGCAGCCAAGCGGTCCAGTATCTGGGATCGCCGTCTTTGTTCTCGCCAAAATAGGCAAAGGCTATCCTTCCAAATTCCGCTTCTTTCTCTACATCTTTGGCAGCTCTCAGAAATCTTCTAGCAATATTGGGAAGCTTTTCAAAGGGATAGGGCTTGCCCTCCTGTCCCCTATGCTTAACCAGCTCCGTTGCAGTTCCCACGTTTTTGAGCGATTCAAGAAGGTTGAGCAGCTTATGCTTTTTAAAGTAAGCAACCAAAACTGCCCCAGCGGGTACGCGGAGTATCTCTATGTTTTCGTCGCCTTCTCTCAACTGCGCAATTAAATAGGCTCTTCCTTCAGCCATTTCAATGTGAGCAAAAATTTTCTTGTTCTTGGGCATCTCCGTTAAAACTTCTTCAACCTCATACTTTACATCATCCAGAGTGTAAGTATCTCCCTTCTTCTTTTGCCCGTATTCAGCTGTAAAGAACGTGTCTTTACCGTCCTTTTTGCCGAATAGAAGGTCAAATCCCCAGCGCTTCAAAGATTTAAACTTGAACTCCCTCTCTTTCTCGGGTTGTCCCAGTGTTTCAAACACCAAGGTGTTGATAGCCTGCTCAAGTTTAAGTTCCAGTATCCTGCTCATTCTATGCCTCCTCAGTTTTTTGACTTGAATTAAGATATACTTTTTTGGCTGTGTTTCAATTTCTATTTTCTTTGCAAGGAAACAGATGTGCTTCTGTTAGAAAGCTT
>JALWBK010000080.1:0-919 GCA_027037155.1 bacterium
TGTGGTTCTCAATCTGAAGGAGGAATCGGGGCGTAAGGCCTTTTTGAAGATGGCCAAAGAAACTGACGTTATACTTGAGAGCTTTAGACCGGGAGTTATGGATCGTCTGGGAGTAGGGTATGAGGTGGTTTCTGAGTTAAACCCGGGTATTGTCTGGTGTTCTATCAGTGGATTTGGACAGAAAACACCTTATAGACACATGCCGGGGCACGATTTGAATTTTGTGGCCTTGGGGGGAGTGTTAGACCTTACCGGTTATGAGAGGCCTGCCATGTTAGGTACCCAACTTGCCGATCTGGGTTCAGCGCTGTGGGCTGTAATAGGCATTTTATTAGCATTGAGAAATAGGGAGAAAACGGGCAAGGGGGATTTTGTTGATGTCTCTATGATGGATACTGTGGTTTCTTGGCTGCACATTCCCCTTGCAGAGTTTGTTGGGATGGGAAAGGTGCCACAGAGGGGCAAAACGTGGCCAACGGGAAGGTATCCGTCTTACTGTGTGTATAAAGCAAAGGATGGTTTTGTGGCGGTTGCCGGTTTGGAGGAGAAATTTTGGGAGGAGATATGTAGGGTTATAGGCAGAGAGGATTTGATCCCTTATCATCAGAGCGATGAGCCTTGGGTGAAGGAGGAGCTTGAGAGGGAGTTTTCCAAAAAGACGGTGAAGGAGTGGGAGAAAATAGCGATAGAGAAAGGACTTTGTCTTTCGCCTGTTAAGAATGTGAAGGATGTGTTAGAAGACCCGCAGGTGAAAGAGAGGGAACTGATATGGGAATTGGAGGTGCCTGAGGAAGATAGGAAGCCCCTTTCTATAGCTCCACCAGTGAAGTTTAGAAACATTTCTCCTACGGTGCGTTTGCTTCCCCCGAAGATGGGAGAGCACAACGAGGAGTTTTTAGGCACTGATGAGGGAGAGGAT
>JALWBK010000080.1:929-3684 GCA_027037155.1 bacterium
GGGGTGTTGCAGGATCTCTTCCGGCACCCCTTCTTCCACCACTTCTCCTCCCTTCATTACAATAACCCTGTTGGCGAAGCCTGAGATGAGCGGGATGTTGTGGGTTATAAACAGATAAGTTGCTTTGGTTTTCTGGTGAAGTGATATTAGTAGCTCTATTATCTGTGCCTGGACGAAGACATCTAATGAAGATGTAGGCTCGTCCAGTATGAGCACCTTTGGGTTTATGGAGATGGCTCTGGCTATGGCTATTCTTTGGCGTTGCCCTCCGCTGAACTCGTGGGGGTATTTGTAGAGGCTCTCTTCAGGCAATCCCATGGTGCTTAAAAGATTTTTGGCTATCTCAAGTTTTTCTTTTTTTGAGAGCTTCCCTTTTGCCTCTAAAGGTTCCGTTACTATATCAACCACCTTCATACGTGGGTTTAAAGAAGAGTAGGGGTCTTGAAATACCACCTGCACAGGCTTTTCTGTCTTGATACTTCCCGTGGTTGGCTCTTCAATGCCTGCTATGAGCCTCGCCAAAGTGCTCTTTCCAGAACCAGATTCTCCAACGATCCCGAGGATTTCACCTTCGTAAACCTCCAGATTTATGTGCTTTACCGCTACCACTCGGGTCGGTTTTCTAAAGGGGTTCTTCCGTACCTCATAAACCTTTTGGACGTGCTTTACAGATACGGCTATTCTTTCTTTAGTCCTTGATAACTTTGACATTGTAACCTTTCCTTCTGAGGATGTACGCCACCCTTCTTACGCCTGTTGCAGTGTATGGGCCTACAAGTACTCGGTAGAATCTTTCACCTTCAATATCTACTGGCCTGATCTCCACGGGATAGCCTCGCTTTTTCATTCTACTGGCGAGCCTTATGGCGTTGGTCCAGTTCCTGAAAGAGCCAATCTGTGCGTAAAAGTATCCAAAGCTTAAGGTTCTGTACCTATCCACGGTCGTTTCTGGTTTTCCGATAACCGTGATTTCCACAGGCACTACGCCGTCTCGTATCATACCCAGCCTTTTGGCTGCAGCGTATGAGAGGTCAATTATGCGGCCTCTTACATAGGGACCTCTGTCGTTGATCTTTACAACCACGGTTCTTCCGTTTTTCAGGTTTCTAACCTTCACATAGGTGCCCAAAGGCAGGGTTCTGTGGGCTGCGGTGAGGGAGTACATGTTGAAGGTCTCTCCGCTTGCCGTTTTCCTTCCGTGGAACTTGGGGCCATACCAAGAGGCATAGCCTCTCTGCTTCCAGCCTGTAGGGACACTGCTTAGGGGAACCTCCAACTCGTAATGCCTGCCAGCACATGCCGTGATGAAGATGATAAGTATGGGAAGAAACCTTTTCATTTGTGCTCCTCTACCACGGCAAAGGCATTGTGGTTGTGGATGCTCTCCATGCTTTCCGCCTCCACCCTGAACCAGAGTATACGCTGATCCCTTCTTAGCCTTAGGGCGATTTCCCTCACTAAGTCTTCCACGAACACGGGATGCTCGTAGGCGTGTTCCGTTATGAACTTCTCGTCCTCCCTTTTGAGCAAGGAGAAGAGCTCGGCACTGGCGCATTCTTCAGCCATCTTTATCAGCTCTTCTATCCACACCAGCTTTTGTGCGTTTACGGTTATCTTGACCAAGGCCCGTTGGTTGTGGGCGTTTCTCTCGCTTATCTCCTTAGAGCAGGGACAAAGTGTCATAACGGGTACTTCAACGGTGAGTAGCAGCTCTTTTTTTCCCGTTTCGTAGAGGGTGGCCTCAATGGTTACCTGGTATCCCATAAGGCTCTCTTCCTTGGATACGGGGGCCTTCTTTTCAAGAAAGTACGGGAAGGATATGCGGATGTAAGCTGAGTGTGACGGCAGTCTTTCCATGATCTTTTCAAGTATCTCCGGTATCTTTGAGGTGTGGATACGCCACCTGTAGTTGTTGAGGATTTCAACGAATCGGCTCATGTGGGTGCCTCTGAATTCCTTGGGGAGGCCCACAGCAATGTCAATTTCAGCTACTGTGGGCTGTTCTCTGTGATTTCTGTCTAATACGGTTATGGGGTACTTTATGCCTCTGATACCCACCCTGTCTATGGGTATGTTTCTGTAGTCCTTTTCGTTCTGCACATCTTTCATGACTCCTCCCATGGGTTGAATCCGAGGAATCTCACGAAGTTTTTAGTGTGGGATCCGTCCCAATATACCTTCCCACAGGTTTTACACTGCCAAAAGTCTCGGTTCCTATGCCAAACAAAGTCTGGCACGAGCCTTTCTATTTCATATTTTTCCCTCTTAATCAAAGGCCCGTTGCAGGTGATACATCTTGTGGGTTTTGAAAAAGAAAGGCCTTTGGCCCTTTGAAGCTCCTTTAGCTGTTCTCTCACATAATTTGAGTTAATAAGAACGCTGTCTAAATGTAAGCTGCGTGCTGCCTTGTGCAGGACTCTGTCCTTTGTGATGAGTGTTCTTGCCGTTTCCTTGCAGGTGTAGATGAGAAAGTCATCCTCTGCCCTCTCAAAGTAGAGCACGTCATGGCCTAACATGCGCAGAAAACGGGACAGTTTTCCTAACATTACGTCAGCTACGAACCTCATCTTTAAAGTAATTGTACACCTCTTTTCTTGAGACGTTGAAAAGTGTGCCGAGAATCTTAGCTATCTCTTTGTTTGAGTAGCCGATTTGGTGCAGTTTAGTAGCGTAATCTTTCCATGGAACCTGTTGCCTTTCTTTTTTAGCTCCTTCAATCAGAATGCAGATTTCGCCAAGCACCTCTTTTTCGGAG
>JALWBK010000081.1 GCA_027037155.1 bacterium
TGAGGTGTAGCTTCTGACTCCTTGTGCTAATAGAACCTTTCTTATAACCTTTGCTTCGCCTTCAACGAATATGTACATTTCCTTTCCCTTTTCTCCTTCCCTAACAATCTCTTGATTTGGGCCTATGGTCAAGGGTTTTGTGTAGTTGATCAGTCTTTCTATCTCGTGCTCTTCAAAACCGTTAAATAGCGGATTTTTCTGGAGCTTTTCTATCATTTTGTCACCACAATGGCGTATATGTCTTTGGATTTCACCACATAGTCGTCTTCGGGATTGACTATAACGTCGTAGCGTCTTTCCTTTTCAGAATCCAGATCAATTTCTGACAAAACACTCATGATAATAGAGTCAATGGCTTCATCGTTTGTTAGCAGATCTTCAGTTTTTAGGCTTTCCTTTACAGACACTACCGCTATAGGTGTCATTCCATCTTTGCGAAAGTGGCTCATGAGCTCTGAAAATTGCTTACCCTTGAAGGATTGGGGGATGGGCACAGCTTTGAGTTTTGGGGCTGAAGGGTTGGTGAGGGTTCTAAAGAGCTGGTTTATAGCTGGACAGCTTAAGTTTCCAGAAAGCAGAAAGCTACTCATCTCTTCAGGAAGTATCACATCTGTAGCCCCTGCTCTAATAAGATGTCGTGCGTTCTCGGCCGATTTGGTCTCTACGTAGATCTCAGCATCCTTGGACAAGGATCTCGCAGTGAGCACCGCGTGCAGGTTCTTTCTCTCCTGTTCTTCTCTGCTGACAGATTCGTCAAGCAGTATCAGTATCTTGTGAGCCCTCTGTATATTTGCCTGTTTGAGCACGTTCTCGTTGGTGTAGTCGCCCTTGACAAAGTGGAGGTTAAGGTTGGGGTACTTGTTTTTGAGCATTTCTACAAGCTCTGTGCTGAAGGTTCCCACAAGCACGATGGGTGGTATGTTTACATTTAGGAGATTTACTGCACCTGCAAGAATCTCGTCAATCTTTCCGCTGTTTCCCAGTATCGCTATGTGCCTTTTGAGTGCCACCTTACCAGCTCCTTCTCTGGATCTTATTCTTAAATCTACCAGGTATGAGGCCACTGAGCCAGTTATGAGGGAGAAAATAGATGTCCCTATGATAATTATGGCAATGCCCAAAACCCTTCCCGCTATAGTTTTTGGAACGATGTCCCCATACCCCACAGTTGATATGGTGGCGATCATCCACCAGAATGCGTCAAATACGGACTTTATACTGCCGCTGTTTTTTTCCACTTTAAGCACGAGGAAGCTAAGAACTACTGCAACGATAAAAAGCAGTGTTATTATGCCAAGACGCCTCATTGATTACAGTTGTAAGCCATGGTAGTTTTGTGGTCAAGCTTGTAAGTTTTTGGGGAGATGATGAATTTCCCAGGTTTCTTTTCTTTTGCTGAATTTTGCATGCTAAAAGCTTTTGTGGAATCTGGAGTGGCATCTTTGATGTTTAAAGGTGTATCCAGCGCATCGGCTATAGCTTCCCGTTTGGATTTGGATGTTGAGAGGGTTGAAAGATTTTTGAACGCTCTGCTTTCCCTTGGCGTGGTAGAGAAGCTGGAAGAGATAGGTATGTCATAAAAAGGGGATGGGAAATCTATTTTGATGAGAACTCAGTGTTTTTCATCGGTCCGTATCTGAAGCATGTTGAAAGGCTTTTTGACAGGTGGAATAACCTTGAACAAGCTTTAAAATCACGGGATGTTCAGAAAAGACCCGATGGCTCATTTTTTACCTACCTTGCCCGTGGGCTTTTCCCTGTGAACTGGGATCTTGCCTGGAGACTTTATGCAGAGATAGGGTTTATGAGGCGAGTTCTTGATGTAGGCTGTGGTTCTTGCGTCTGGAGTCTTCCCTTTGCCATGCACAATGCCAGTGTGGTGGGATTGGACTTTAAAGAGGTTATAGAAAGTGCCGCTAGATTCACTGTCGAAAAGCTCGGGTTACGGAAGCGCTACGAATTCATAGAAGGCAATATGTTTAATGTGAATTGGGGTGGCAATTATAACCTTGTTATTATGGGACAGATTCTGCATTCTCACTCTCCCGATCAGGTGTTGGAAATCTTTACAAAAAGTAAGGATGCCATTGGGTCTGGAGGTTTCGTTGCTGTAATTGAATTCTTCAAAGGCTACGGCAGGGGACCAACGCTTTTTGACATCAATATGCTTTTGAATACCACCAGAGGAAGGGTTTACAGTGTGTCCGATCTTGAGGAGATAGCCAAAAGAGCATCTTTGAAGCCGCACAAGTTTGTGTTGCTTGATCCTTCCAGAGGGGTGGGGGCTCTGATACTTGTTTAGAACTTCTTTCCAGGATTCAGTATGTAATCTGGATCAAAAGCGGTCTTTACCCTCCGGTAAAGCTCGATTTGTGATCTTTTCATCTGTACGCCTATGTACGGCTTTTTGGTGATGCCAACTCCATGTTCTCCAGAGAGAACGCCTTCCAATCCAACGGTGACCATGAACACATCTTTCAAAGCCTTCAGAGCTTTTTCCCATAGTTTGGGATCCTTTTTGTCTGTCATTATGTTCACGTGAATGTTTCCATCTCCAGCATGTCCAAAGCTTATAATGGGTATGCCGTATATCTGGCTTATTCTTTTGTATGCCCTAAGGGCTTTTGCGAGGTTTGCCACAGGTACAGTCACATCTTCGTTGATCTTCGTAGGGGCAATGCTCATTAGGGAGGGGGATATGGCCCTTCGCACCTTCCAGATCCTTTCTTCCTCTTTCTCGTCTTTGGCTATCTCAATGCCGGCATTCCATTCTTTCAAAACCCGCTCTATTTCCCGCCAGGTTTCTTTTATCTCTCTTTCTTTGCCATCCACCTCAATGAGTAAAACCGCTTCCGTGTTAGGTGGCAGTTCTACCTTTCCATACTTTTTGACACAGCTGATACTTGTGGAATCCATGATCTCAAGGGCAGATGGCTTTTGCGGCAGTTTCGTAATGCCGAAAACGGCCTCTGCAGCATGCTCGAGGCTTTTAAATACCGCAAGAGCTGTGAGCTTGGCTTCCGGTGCAGGTATGAGCTTAAGAAGAATCTTTGTCACAATACCCAATGTTCCTTCAGAGCCAATGAAAAGATGGGTTATGTTGAGACCAGTCACCTTCTTTTTTACCCTACTCACATCCTTGTATATCTCACCAGTTCCCAAAACGGCCTCGACGCCCAACACAAAGTTTGCTGTCACCCCGTACTTTACCGCCCTTGGTCCACCTGCGTTGGTTGCCACATTGCCGCCGATGGTGCAGCTCTCAAGGCTGGAGGGATCGGGAGGGTACATCAGTCCGAATTCATTGGCTGCTTTCTGCAGCTTTGCAGTTACTACTCCTGCTTCCACTTCTGCCACGAGGTTTTTGGTGTCTATATCTATGATTCTGTCCATTTGTTCTAATGAAACGACAACGGCTTTCCCAAGCGGAACCGCTCCTCCCACAAAACCTGTTCCCGCCCCTCTGGGCACCAAGGTGAACCCGCTGCTGCGGGCTACTTTAATTAACTCTTGAACCTCTTGGGTGTCTTGAACAAAGGCCACTCCTTCAGGCAAAGCCTCAAGCCCTGTGGCATCAAAGCTGTAGGCTTCCCTCACCGCCCTTTCTTTGAGTATCTTCACTCCCATAGCTGAACCGTTAACTTTTGGCGTTGAAAAAATCAATATCGTGCAATAA
>JALWBK010000082.1 GCA_027037155.1 bacterium
GTACATGCTTATCCCCCAACAACTCGTTGAACAAGGAGGATTGGTCCCAGTGAGGATGGATCCTCACATAGCCTGCCTCGTAGAGCCACTTTCCTGCGTTTTGAACTCTTTTGAAGCACTGAATCCACCCGAAGGGGCCTCAATACTGATAATAGGAGCAGGGCCTCTGGGCCTGATGCACCTATGTCTTGCAAAGCATCAAAAACTTAAAGCCACCATAGTGGACAGAAACAATCATAGGCTTGAAACAGCCAAAAGGATTTATCCAGAGGCAAAAACTTACCATAGTGTAAAAGATGTGAGAGAAAGCTTTGAAGTGGCTGTTCTTTGTGCCTTCGCGCCCCAAGAGCTTGACACGGTAATTGGGCTCATGAAAGAGGGAGGAAGAATAAACATCTTCGCAGGCGGAAACTGGCAGCAAAAGGCCACCATCACCCCCAACGCAGTACACTACAGAGAGTTGGTGATAACCGGAACGCACAGCACAAAGCCGCATCTTTTTAAAAGGGCTTCAGAGCTGATTGAGGATTTGGTAGAGCTACGGGACATAGTAACCCACAAATTCCCTTTAGAAGATTACCAAGAGGCCTTTAACACCTACACAACGAGAAAAGGTTTAAAGGTGGTTTTGGAACCTAATACCTCACCCTGAAGTCATCATATTCGCCAGTGGGCTCCTCCCACTTTACCTCCACGTCCTCCACCCTGGCCAGAGGTGGACCCTCCCAACACCAGTCAATAAGCGCCTTTAGTGCATCCTCTGGGCCCTCAGCCACAATCTCAACCCTACCGTCGGGCAGGTTCCGTACCCAACCGGTTAAACGAAGCCTCTTAGCCACGTCACACGTTGTGGCCCTATAGTAAACTCCCTGTACCCTGCCACTAACCCAAATGTGAGCTCTCTTCATAACCTCTCAGGCCCTTACGTTGATGTACCTCCCAACATTGGCATTGGATATAAGCTCAAGCACCTGCTGAGCTTGCTGTTTCACCACATCGTTGGCACTCTTCACAAGCTTTGTATTTATCTGGGCCTGCAACTCAACCTGCTTTAAAGCAAAGTATCCATCCACACCACTCACCTGCATGGCTTCCCCCTTACGACATCACTATCTTTATCAGGGAGCTTCCAGCCAATCCACCGTGAACATCGGAAATATCCACATCCCCTCTTGCGATCATGCTTGTGGTACTGTTGAGAAGCTCCACAGCCCTATCAAAGCTGCTCACATCAACCCTTGAAGCTCTAACGTTTTCGGCGGAAATCTCGTAAACATCCGACTTCAAAGGGGCATCTTCTCTCTTCGCCTTCCCATTCTTACGGCTCTTTACCTCCTCCCCTTCACCGACAAGCTTCAACAACTTGTCCCTAATTGGAAAACCGCCACCCTCTATAACCATGGCTACCCTCCTCAACCCACTATACTGATGGAAGCACTCTCCTGACGCTCCTTGCCCTTCACGCTCACATCCTTCTCCTTCACCCTCTCCTTACCAACGGCCTCCTTCCAAGCGCTCCTCAACTCTCCTATTATATGCATGGCCTCATCAATATGAGAAACCTTTTTCTCCTTTTCCGCAAGAAACAGCTTCCACAGAACAAACTCGTACAACCTATATAGGTTTTTGGCTATCTCGCCCCCTTTTTCCATATCAAGACTCGCCAAAAGCTCCTTAACAATCCTATCGGCTCTGCTTACAGAGACAAAGGCCTTGGTGTAGTCTTCACGCTCCATATACTCCCTTGCCTCTTTCATAAAGCGATAGGCACCGTCGTACAGCAGAAGAAGCAGGGTCCCCCTATCGGCAGTCTCAACCTGATTCTTCTGGTAAAAGACATAAGGATTGGCCGTCATTACGCTACCTCCCTGTTATTTTTCACCACTTGAAAGCTGGGTGATTAAATACTGATAACCCGCCTGCATGCGGGAGATCATCTCGTCCATCATAGAGAACTTGTCCCAGAGCTCGTCCTCGTACTGATCAAGCATCTCTTGTTGCTGCAGCATCTCCCGGTAGAGATCCTTCATCTCCCTATCAAGATAACCACCCGGCTTTATATAAGAGAAAACCGCTCCGTTAACGCCGAAATAGCTATTCACAATGTTGGTAAGCCTACGGGCTATACCCTCCTTGCCGGACTCATCATTTGCCATAAGCTTGTAAAGATCATTGGTGTGGTTACGCACGGCGTCCATGAATTTATCGTTCTGCTTCAGTAGATCCTTTATCTCGTCTTTGTCAGTGGAGTCGGTCAAGAGATATCCAGCAAGCTCAGAATCGTAGGTGCCGAAGAAGTCGGTGGTTATACCTATATCGGTTAGATCATTGTAAGGGGAAAGCCCTGGGATGACGCTGAAGATAGTGTTTCTCAACTGAGAGAGGAAGCTTCTCAGTTCAGGGCTGGTCCTTATGATCTCATAGGAGAGGTACTTCTTGTGCTTCTCCTCGTACTCCTTTACCTCCTCCTCCGTCATTGACTGCTTATCGTCCTCGGAAAGAGGCTCTAAAAAGGCCTTCTCAGCATCGGTAAGCTCAGGAGGATTGAGCTTTTTGACCAAGGCGTTGTACTTGGCTATGAAGTCTGCGAACTTGTCAACGATATAGTCCTCGTCGGGCTTTATGTTAAGGGTAACGTAGCTGTCGGAAGTACCGTTCAGGTTCAATGTAACCCCACCAAGAACGTCATCTATGGTGTTGGTGGGTCTCACATAGGTGAGACCATCCACCTCAATAACCGCATCCTCTCCCTTGCTACCTAATTCGGTGGGCTCAGCGGTACTTTTCACCAAGTTGAAGACATAAAGGAGGTTGCTGGAGTCATGGTCACTGCCGAACTGGATGAAGTTGGTGTTGGTGCCACCGTTTTTAGGATCAGAGACCACCACTATCTTGTCCTGGGCAGCATCGTAGCTCATGCGTACACCGGCCCCGGAGTTATTGATCTTCTCAATAACGTCATTCAGGCTATCCTTGGACGCATCCACATAGATAGAAACGCCGTTTATGGTGAATACCCCAGAGGAGGGCGTGACAGTGAAGCCCGCTTGCGCCAAGGGTACCGTGGGATCAATCTTCCCACCGTCACTTCCCAGCACCTTGGTGGCACCTTTAAGGGCAGTGAGTTTAAAGACATTGAAGAAGGAACTGGTGTCATCAGGGGAGCCTATCTTTATATCCTCCCCGTTGTTTATACTTCTCAACACAAACCTGTCATTGGCCTCATCGTACTCAGCCACCACTCCAGCGCCAGAGGCGTTTATCTTTGCAAGAAGGTCTCTGACCGTTAGCTTGGTATAGTCGTCAATGGTGATCTTCACACCGTTTATGGTGAAGGTACCATTCAAACTCTCATCCACTGGTTCGGAAAAGCCCGCATCGGGTAGGTAAGCGTCAAGGTTTATTCCAGAGCCGGTGGAGACCCCAGAGCCGCCGTAGATGTATGTGGGCGATGGCTCCTTAACATTGAGTGTGGCATCCCTCAAGATTCTAACGCTTCCCGTAGAAAGGTTATCGGCCTGAAAGGTCACCCCAGGGATCATGTGGGCATCTATAAGGCCTTTAAGGTCCGTCAAGGTGTCAGCGTAAAGCTTAGTGACAACACTATCGGTGTACCCAACAGTGGTGGTATCAAGCCCCAAAGCGGAGTTGGTGGAGGTAGCGTCAA
>JALWBK010000083.1 GCA_027037155.1 bacterium
AAGGGAAAAGCAGATCAGATGCAACAAAAAGAAGAAAAGGAAAGAAATTCCTATACGATAGCCCAAACCTGCCATTAAGGAGTAAGCCAAAAGAACAGAGGCAGGTATAACCCCCTTGGTTACACCGTAAAGTATCTCCCCAACCACAATCTCCCACCTGCCAATGGGAGCCAAAAGATACTCTTCAAAGACACGATAGTAATAGCGCGATATGTGAACCTCCAAGGAGATCCCATAGGCCTGGTTCATGCTGCTCATGGTAAGAAGCCCTGGAATCAGAAACTTTATGTAGGAAACCCCTCCAACCTCGGCGTTTCTGCCTATCCCATAGCCAAAGGCGAGAAGGAAGAGGGCAGGGTATATGATAGAGGCTGAAAAGACCTTCAACCACCTCTGAAGGAAGTTGCTTATCTCCCTGTAGTAAACGGCTCTTATACCCCTCAAACCTCTATCCTTCTACCAGTGTGCTTGAGGAAAACATCCTCCAAATTGACCTCCCTTATGCGAACGGGACAGGAAAGGGCTTTTGCCCTCTCCACCGCCTCATGTCTGGAGTCAAAGAACTCCTCCTCTATTCCGTCCTCAGTCTGTATCTCCAAAATGAACCTTCCCAGCTCCCTCTTCAGCTCCTCAGGAGCCCCCTCCACCACCATAACACCCCTGTCCATGATGAGCACTCTACTTGCAAGAACCTCCGCCTCCTCTATGTAGTGGGTGGTTAGAAGCACCGTCTTATTTTGAGAGTTGAGCCTCACCACAAAGTTCCACATGCTTCTTCTGACCGCAGGATCCAATCCCACAGTGGGCTCATCCAAAAAGAGGATGTCAGGAGAGTGCAGAAGGGCCCTGGCAATGACTAACCTCCGCTTCATTCCGCCGGACAGATGATCCACCTTGCGATGCTTATGCTCACCGATACCTGCCATCTCAAGGACCTCATCTATCCTCCTATCAAGCTTCTTTCCAGAAAGGCCAAACAGCAACCCGTGCAGCTTCAGGTTCTGATAAACTGTAAGCTCCTTATCAAGGTTGTTGTGCTGTGGCACTACCCCTATGAGTCTCTTTATCTTCCTGTGATACGGGTGGAACTTTTGTCCGCGGTAAAAGACCTCCCCCTCGTAATCCAAGATAAGACCGGTGAGAATCTTAATAGTGGTGGTCTTGCCCGCACCGTTGGGACCTAAAAGAGCGAGGACCTCCCCCCTTTCAACCTGGAAGGAGACCCCCTTTAAAGCCTCAATCTTTCCAAAGCTTTTCCTGAGGTTTCTAACCTCTATCTCATTCAAGCCTCAATCCCGCTTCCTTTGCAGCATCCCTGATGTGATCCACAATGATACGGGCAATGGAATCCTTCTCGCCCAAACCCTCCAGCACAGGCACAACCTTGAAGCCGTTTCTCTCCAACACACTTTTCCAGGAATCGGGCCCGTCTCCAGCCATATCGTTGTGGGCGTGATCCCCCGCCACCACCATGAAGGGCTTAAGGATCACCGTCTTGCTCTTTGCCTCTCTCTTCAGTGCCTCAACCACATCCTCAAGGGACGGATAACCCTCTACGGTGCCGATAAAGACCTGCACGTCTGGATAAAGGGTTCTGAACATCTTTTGAGCCTCGGCATAGATGGCACAGGAAAAGTACTCGTTGCCGTGTCCCATGTAAACCAAAACGGCATGCTTCTTCCTTGCAAGCTCCACATCGTCCTTTAAAACCTCCACCATCCTCTTCAAATCTTCGTGGTAGTCGTACTTGTCACCCCATCCACCTGCAATGGGCCTTCCAAAGACGATCTTATCAAAGGGCTTCCAACGCTGCTTCACCGTCTCTATGGAACGAAGGGCCCTGATGTAAGATAGCAAATCCTCCACCTGCTCCATATGGTAGATGTGGGTGGACTGCACTATGATATCTTTATACCCCTCCTCCTGAAGCTCATCCATCACCGAAAGAAAGCCCTTTACGTAGAGCACCTCCTTGGGAATTCCCATAGAGAGCCACTTTTCTGCCTCTTTCTGCCTCTTTCTCCAGATACGTCTAATGATGTTTGAGGTAAAGGTGATCCTCACCTTAGTGTGGGGAAAAGCCCTCCTCACCTCGTTGTATATATTTTCCACCGCCTTAAGTCCCGACGGATAGGTGGTGCCAAAGAAGGCCAACACTATTGCTGTCTTTTTACCCTTTTCGTGCATGGCATACCCCACTGAAGAAGCACATAGCAAAGCTACAACCATGAGTACAGATACTCCCCTCTTCATAATAATCCCTCCTGTCTTTAAAAGTTAACCTGCATACGCGTTCCCAGCACATACACCGTGTCCGCATCATCCACACCATTGGGATTTACAACAACCTGGAAGTCAGGAGTGAACTCAAGCTTGCCCTCAAAGAAGGAGAACTTGTAATAAGCCTCCCAATGGTACTCATCAGCCATATCCACTTTCTCAGGATGCCTATAGTAATCGTAGTAGTCTGACTCCCTGTAAAAACGCTGAGCATCATCCACCAGAACACAACCAAAGGCTACTGCAAACTCGTCGCTGTCCCTGCCCCAGTAGCTTCCAGAAATCCTGAACCCGAAACTGTAGGCTCCCTTGATGGGTACGGTGTCCACCTCAACCCCATCCTCTCCCACACTGCCAGATACCACATCGGAATCCATAAACCCTGCTCTGGCAAAAACCACAATCCCTTCCGCCACATGCTGGTCTATGGAAAAGCCCACTCCCCAGTTAACCTTATCATCATCTATGCCATCCAAGGATTTCCTGCCCTTGGCGTAGTCTCTAAGATCATCCACATCTAAGTGATCCTTGGCGTTAACCCAGGCGTACACCCTGTAGTTCCCCTCCAAACCCATGATCTTCGCCTTGTATCCTAACTCTACGATTCCAAAGCCGTCCTCAAAGATGTCTTCCCAATCGCTGTCTGCCTCAGCCCATCCAAGGTTCACATACAGGTTATCAGTAGGCTCAAAGGTGAGCCTTGCCCCAAAACCATTATCATCAGGCCACTCCACCGCAATGTTGTTCACAAAACCGCTGGAGAGAAACTGGGTGGTCTCATCGTTGGCTACCTCGTTGGTGTCAAAGTAGTTGGTAAGATCCACCTTGCCCAAGGTGAACACTAACTTTCCAGAACCCAAGGTGAACTCCTGCTCCCACCACGCCTCTGTCACTTCAGCATGGGCAGACTCGCTTCCCGGTGCATCGTCGTTGAAACCACTCAGAGTGGGCACCTCATCCTCAACACCCTCTCCCTGTCCCCCTTCAAGAAGCATATAGGCCTTCGCTCCCTTCCAAAGCTTGCTCTCAATCTCCAAATCAAAGCTCCAGGCACCGTCCTGAACATCCCCTTCATCGTACTCGCCACGGTTGTTGTCGTTATTAACGGTTCCCTGGCCCACCAGCGTGATATCAGCATTTATCTTCAAATTACCCAAGGCCTCCTTCAGGGAAGAAATGGCCTCCTTTGTCTCTTCAATATCTTTCTTCTGTTGCTCCAACTTCTTCTGCGAAAGCTCGTACTGTTTCACCTTCTCTTCCAACTGCTGTACCTTAGCCTTAAGACGGTTGATGGTCTGCAGAATCTCCTTAAGTTGTGCATCGCTGATCTCAGCAGCACCAGCCCAACCACCCACAAAGAAAAGCAGTACCAAAAGAACCCCCAGCCTCCTAATCATACAGCACCCCCCCTCAAGCGAAATTAAAAAGCCCCGGCCCTTCGCAGAACCGGGGCTAACACTCCACACCAATACCCACAGCCCCATTCCACGAGGGCCCCTATAGTGGGTTAACCCCGGGCCGGTCTCCTGGCTTCCGGATCATCCTACTCGCCCGCGCCTTCCCAGGGTCAGATGACCCCAGTGGCCTGTCGTCCCGCCAATGTTGCGGGACCAAGCGGGCTTTCGTCCCCGGTTACAGTTGCGGGCCAGCGCCGGACTCTCACCGGACTTCCCGCCACCCGGAGCCGCCGGCAGTATAACAACAGCAACCGCCTGCTGCAATATCTCAGCGGAAAGTCACCCCATCCAAAGAGTCTTTCCCTTCAAAGAGCATGAAAAGCCTATCCATACCAAGGGCCGCACCTGCACAAGAAGGCATCACAGAAACGGCCTCAATAAAGTCCCTGTCAACAGCCACCTCACCCAACCCCAGCCTCTTCGCTTCAAAGGAGAGCCTTCTTTCCTGCTCTTTTGCATCGGTCAGCTCCGTGTACCCGTTCATGAGCTCCACTCCACACACCACCAATTCCACCCTCTCTGCAAGCCAAGGCCTATCCCTCCTCAACGAGGCCATGGCGGCCATACACTCGGGGTAGTCAACCACAAACACAGGCACGTTCTTTTTCGCTATTTCTGGTTCAAAGAGATTGAGGTAGATGAGATGAAAGGTGTTGTACCAGCTCTCTCTGTCATAGGGAACGCCCTTGGCCTTTGCCAGAGAAACCAAGGCCTCAAGCTCCTGCGCATCGGCAATGGATACCCCAAAAGCCTCAAGAAAGGCCCTTTCCAAGGAAAAGATCTCGTAATCCCCATTGAGAACTGCCTCACGCTCCCTATAGGAGACACACAAAACGCCCCACCTTTCAGCAAGCTCCAAAAGCAAATCCATGGCAAACTCTATCAGCCAGTGATAGTCTTTACCAACGGCGTACCACTCAAGCATGGTGAACTCTCTCAGATGAAGGGCATCCTGTTCATCGTCTCTGAAGACCCGGCATATTTGAAAGATGCTCTCAAAGCCTGCTGCCAAAAGCTTCTTCATACCGTACTCTGGAGAGGTGTGCAAAAACTCTCCACTACAGAGCCTCAGAAAACCCACATTAGGATCAAGGTTGGGATAACGCTGAAGATAGGGCGTTTCTACCTCAAGAAACCCTCTTTCTGTGAAGAAGCTCCTTACGCACATAAAAAAACGGGATCTTCGCTCCAACACAGCGCGAAGATCCCGGGACTTTCTAAGCTCCTTCCAGTTCAATACCTCTTTCTCTCCTCCGCTTCCTTACAGCTCACACAAAGAGTGGCAAAGGGCTTGGCCAGCAATCTTCCCTCTTCTATGGGCTCACCGCACTCCTTACAGTACCCGTAGGTGCCCTCCTCAATCCTCCTCAGGGCATCCTCTATCTGTCTCAACCTGGCAGCCTCCATCCCCGAAAGGGCGTTAACGAGGCTCTCCATCTCCAAAGCCACGGCGCTGTCCACCTCATCACCAACGCCCCGTGACTCACGATGATCGTTTACCTCTTCCATATTCTTCTGAAGTTTCCTCAGTATTTTGGCCTTCTCCTCCAGCAACATCTGCTTGATCTTTTCCAAGGTCTCCTGGCTAATCACCATATCCCTCCTTCAACAGTTCTTGCTCCAACCTCTTTATCTTGTCCTCAAGCCTTTTGGCCCTCTCCCCTTTCAGCTCCTCCACCTCCTTCCTCAAATCGGCAAGCTCTTTCAAAATGGCCTGTATCGCCTCCAAAACGGGATCGGGAAGAAGATGATGGTCTAAATCCACACCCATAACGTTGATCTTCTCCTTCTTGACCACCTTGCCCGGTATGCCAACCACCGTGGAGTTGGGCGGTACCTCCTTAACCACCACGGAGTTGGCACCTATTTTAGAGTTTTCCCCCACAGTAAAGGGACCCAGTATCTTGGCTCCCGCTCCCACCACCACGTTGTTTCTCAAGGTTGGATGGCGCTTCTCCTTCTTAAGGCTGACACCGCCAAGGGTCACCTGATGGTAGAGGGTAACATTGTCCCCAATCTCTGCCGTCTCCCCTATCACAACGCCCATACCGTGGTCTATAAAAAAGCCCTTTCCTATCTTGGCACCTGGATGGATCTCAATGCCTGTGAGAAAACGGGATATGTGAGATATGATTCTGGCGATAAGCTTCAGATTCCTGTTCCAAAGAAAGTGGGCAACACGATGCATCAAAATGGCATGAAAACCTGGGTAGCACAAAAGAGCTTCCAACTTTGAACGAACCGCAGGATCTCTCTCAAAGATAGCTCTGTAATCAGCCTTAACCGTGTCCCAAGCCTCTTTTATGAATGCACCAATCCCCATGGCATTGCCTATACTTTTGGGCACTTAGGTATAATGACCTTGATGGGCAAAGTCAAGCTAAAGGCTATGAAAGCACCGCCACATAGGGGAGACACCTGTGCTGTTCAGCGTAATCCATGCCGTAGCCAACCACAAAGTGATTGGGTATCTTAAACCCCACATAATCGGCCTCAATCTCCACCTTCCTTCTTTCGGGCTTATCAAGAAGCACACAGACTTCGCAGCTTTCCGCTCCGGAGGAGATCAAAAATTCCTTCACCCTCTTCAAGGTAAGGCCCGTATCAAGGATGTCGTCCACTATCAAAACCTTCTTGCCCTCAATGCTAGTGGAGGGATACAGGGTGATACGCACATCCCCCGAAGACTCGGTAGAGCTGCCGTAGGAAGAGGCCTTCATAAAGTCACAGTAAACCTCAACCCCATCAACGCGGCGCAAAAGATCAGCGGCAAAGATGAAAGCTCCCTTTAATAAAACTATAGCTAGAAGCTCTTGTCCTTTGTACTTTTCTGAAATCTCCTGGGCAAGCTCGTCAATCCTTCTTTTGATCTGCTCCTCCGTCAATAGTACCTTCACCTTCTCCTCCTTGCCTCTATAAAGATGGCCTTGCCAGAAGAAGGCCTCAAATCCTCCCTCTGACGATACCCTACAATCCACAGCACCTCTCCATCCTTACTAAGAAGAAGCGGGATCCTTTCCCTTTCGGCTCTCGGCACCTTCCTATCCACGAAGAAATCCTGAAGCTTTTTCCTTCCCACCCCGGGGATAAAGAGCCTATCTCCAGGCCTTCTATACCTCAACACAAGGGGAAACTTCACTCTATCAGGATCAAAAAGGGCACACCAACGCCCTGCCGCTATCACCTTAGAAAAGTCGCCCACCTTCACGGTAAACACATAATCTCCAAAGGTATAAACCCCCTCTCCCATGAGCAGAAGCTCTGAATCGGTAGGATCCTCTCTTTTGAGCCCTATCCTAAGCATGTTGTACTCCCTTACAGCCTCTATGCCCTGGGGTAGGTCAACTCCCTTGCTACCCCTCTTATCCTCCAGCAGGCCCAAGATCCCCTCCACGTGAGCCGTAGTCAAGACTCCAGACATACCCGGGTAAAAATATTGGTACAGCAACCTAAAAAGCACATGTCTCTTCAAGGCCTCGTGAAAGGTGAAGTTCTCAAGATTTATATATAAGCTCTCATTTTCAAACCTGTAATCAAGCTCGGAAAGAGCTTTCTCAACCAAGCCCTCCACCAGATCCCAGTCCCATCTCAATCCGTCCAACAGAAAGGCCATCGTATCCTCAATAGAGGGGTTTCTCTCCCTCAAAAGTGGAACAAGTCTCATCCTCACCCAGTTCCTCAAAAACCTCTCATCCTGATTGCTGGTATCTTCCACCCAGTCCAATCCAAGATTCCGAAGGTATTCCCGCACCTCTTTTCTTTTAACCTCAATGAGCGGACGCACATAAATTCCCCGTTTCGGAGGGATCCCTTTAAGTCCTTCAAGGCTGGCCCCCCTCAACACCCTCATAAAAAAGGTCTCTACATTATCTGAAAGGGTGTGTCCCAAAGCCACCTTGTCATATCCCTTTTTGCGCAGCACCTGTTCAAAGAAGTTGTACCTCTCTGCCCTGGCCGCCTCCTCAACTCCCAACCCCCTCTCCCTTACCACTTTAGCAACATCGGAAGAGCCACAGAAAAAGGGCAAATCGTATCTATCAGCAAGCTCCTTTACAAAGCGTTCCTCCTCCTCAGCTTCCCTCCTCAATCGGTGGTTGAAGTGAACAACTCCTAAGGAACAGCCCATCTCTTTGGAGAGCTTCACCAACACATCCAAAAGGCACACCGAATCGGGGCCTCCAGAAACGGCCACAAGAACCCTATCACCACGCTCAACCAGCCCAAACCTTTTGATGGTTCTTCTAACCTTATCTAAAATCACCTGTATCCTAAAAGCCTGCAGATGGCCCTGCCGAAGCTTTCTGCTGCAAAGGGCCCTGCCGCCGTCACTATCCTTCCAGAAACCTCAACATCATTGCCCGTGTACAAAGCGCCATATCTGCTCAGCATCCTTCCCACACTGTTCCAGCATGTTGCCTTCCTACCCCGCAAGATGCCAGCCCTCGCCAAGGTAATGGGGGAAAGGCAGATGGCCGCAACGATCTTGCCCCGCTCATAGGCTCTTTTTAAAAGGGCCTGCAAAAGGTTGTCCTCCCAAAAGACCGTAGCGCCAGAGCCGCCCACCAAAACCACAGCCTGAAACTGATCCCAGTTGACCTCATCGTATCTTTTATCCACTCGGTAGGTTCCTCCAAGCATCCCCTTCGCAACACCCCTCTCATTAGAGACCACTACAACTTCAGCTCCACAGGAGGAGAGAACCCTCTTGGTAACAAAGAGCTCCTCGTCCCTGAAGTTGTTGTGAGCTATTATCATCAACACCCGCTTATGCACACCACCGGCAAAGGCAGAACCGGCAAAGGCAACAAACAACAGCAAAAGCAGCCAGCGCCTCATCACCTCACCTCCACAGCCCTGTAAAAGCGCTGTCCCTCAAAGACTTCACACACCAGCAACCCTTCTTTCTCAAGAAGGGCTATCAGTTTGGAAATCAGTCTGATATCAGAGCCTAAAAGCCTCGACATATCCTCAACCCTAAGGGGCCTCCTCTTAACCACAGAAAGCACCGCCTCCTTCAGCCTCTCCTCCTCCAACACGGCCCTTCCTTGAGCTTCACCAACCACCACGCACCTTCCCCCTATAAAAGCAGCCACCTCCCTCAAGAAGTCCCTACTAACCGGCTCCACATCATCGGCGGGAGGTCTGTCCACCGTGTTTAGATGCACCTCATCGGGCTCTATGTACTCCACCGCATCCTTCAGTGCCTTAAGCTCTCCATCGCCATCGTTGATCCCCTTCACAAACAGTATCTCCAAAGCCATCTTCACCTTGGGATATTCCCTCTTAAAGCACCTTAGAGCCTCTACAATATCCTTCACAGAAATGCCGCAGCAGGGCCTGTTTATCCGTTTAAAAACCGATTGCGTTGCCGCATCTAAAGAGGGCAAAACCACATCGCACAAAGAGGCTTCCCTTCTAACCTCTGGGTACACCAAGAGGGAGGAGTTGGTTAGAAGGGCCAACGGACGCTCTATATTGTCCTTTATCCAGGAAGCTATCCCACCAAAGGCACTGTTGAGAAGGGGCTCGCCATATCCAGAAAAGGTGACATACTGAAAGGGCACAGGATTTTCCATAAACAGCTTTAGCTCCTCAAGTACCTCCGAAGAGGGAACGTACTCCTTCCTCTCAATGGTGTGTCGGGTAGTTCTACCACACTCACAGTACACACAGTCAAAGGAGCACACCTTATAGGGCACCAAATCCACTCCAAGTGAAAGGCCAAGTCTGCGGGAGGGAACGGGACCGAAAAGGTACTTAAACTTCACGCTGGTACTCCTTCTTTAACTGCTCAAACACCTCTTTCACACTGTATATCCCATCCACCTCGTACACCCTCTCCCCACAGAAGAAGAGGCCGTTTTCAACATCCCCACGCTTGGCCCTGATAAGGGCCTCGGCGATACAATAGGGAACCTTTTTAGGATTGCACGGCTTAAGGCAATTGTACGGGCACCTTACCGGTACCGTTTCCCCTGCCATCATTCTCTCAACAAAGGGGGTCTTAAGTGCCCTGGCGGGCATTCCCACAGGACTCTTTATGATCAGTATATCCTCTTTTTTCGCATTAACGTACATCTCTTTAAAAGCGATATCCGCATCGCACTCGTAGGTGGCAACGAATCTTGTGGCCATCTGAACACCACTTGCCCCCATCTCTAAGGCCCTTTTTATCTCCCACCCCCGGTAGATACCACCTGCCACTATCACTGGAATCCCGTACCCTGTCTTAATCCTCCACCTATCCACCACAACCAAAAGCTCTTTTAATATCTCCAGCACATCGGGGGGCTCTCTGAGTTCCTCCTCCTTGAAACCCAAATGTCCACCAGCCAGCGGACCCTCAAGGACAAAGGCGTCGGGAAGGCGCCTGTAGCGATGCCACCACCTCTTCAACACCACCTCAGCCGCCCGGGCAGAGGAAACGATGGGCAAAAGATACACATTCTCTCCTTCTGTAACCTCTGGCAGGGTCAGGGGCAACCCTGCTCCAGAGATGATAAGGTCCGCCCCGGCATCTATAGCAGCTCTGACCTTCTTCTCATAGTTGGTAACGGCAACCATTATATTGACCCCAATGGGACCACCAAAGGACTTCTCCTTGGCAAGCCTTATCTCCCGCTTGAGAACCTCCTCGTCCGCCTCCTCCAGATTGTGCACCTTATCCCATATCTCCAGACCTATAGCAGCAGCCGCAATAACCCCTATACCTCCGGCGTTGGTCACTGCAGAGGCAAGGTTGTTAAGGGAGATTCCCACCCCCATACCCCCCTGTATGATGGGGGTAGGCACCTCCAGCTCACCTATCACAAGAGAAGGCCATGACATACCCGTCCACCCCTGAGTATAATTATATCGCCGATGTTGGCCCCAAGTTTTTCTGCCACCACGGGACATTTTGCCCTGAGGAGGAAGAAGATCTCCCTGGGCACATCATCTAACGTCTCAAAGTTACCCTGTCCTTTGCTTAACACCACATCTGCATCTCTAAACAGGTGTTTGAACCTCTCCGTTACCCTGTCTATCACCACCCCAGGTGCATCGGAACCACTGTCCACAATCTCAGCGAACTCATCAATCCCTGCCTCTTCAGCATCCTCTTTAGTGGCGTCGTTGATTATGGGCTTGGATCTCACAGCAAAGAAAACGCGCTTTCCCATATCCACTAACTCCTCCACCAGCACCCTGTCAAACACCACCTCACCAGCGTTATCTCCTATGTACAACACCGTCTCAGCCCTCTCAAGCCTCTCTTTAAGCTCAGGATAGTGATTGATCGCAATGGGAATATCGTCAAAAAGATCCACATCCTCCAGCGTAAAATCCTGGGAAGCCCCAAAATCTATTATGTTTCCGATAATAGCAACCTTCACTGCCTCGTAAAGGGAATCCTCCGACTCCTTCACCCGCTTTTTAAGCTCGGGATAGAGCCTTAAGGCCATTTTGTTGGAGGCCTTCTTAATCTCCCTGTAAGGGTCATCCACCCCAAACTCTTTAGAAATAATGTTGTACACCTCCCGCGAAAGATATGGAGGAGGCACATCGGTGGGAGCCCCCACCAGATACCTCATAACCTTTACCAAAACCGCCTTCTTCTCCTCTTCCCCAGCCTTCAGCACATCACACACGCTCAACACCTGCCTCAGAAAACAGGGGTAGCACTGGGCATGTATCACCATCTCTACAAATCCTCCTTCCCCTAAACAGGATGTATGCTGAACTCCTTCTAATAGATGGAAGCAGTTTCTTCAAACCCTCCTGGTCAAGCTCCCCTCTTTTTCTGAGCTCCACAATTTTCTTTGCCGTTTTGGGCCCTATACCAGGCACCCTCAAAAGCTCACCATAGGAGGCAGAGGCCACATCAACAGGAAAGAACTCAGGATGCCGCTGAGCCCACGCACTTTTAACATCCCTATCTAACGGAAGCCTGCCCTCAAACAAAAGCTCCTTTGCAGAAAAGCCGTACTT
>JALWBK010000084.1:0-1648 GCA_027037155.1 bacterium
GTCTTAGTTTGTAGGAAAGGAATATACTTACGCACTCCTCTCCTCTTATAGAAGGGCTGTTAAAAAGAAAGCATATAAAGAATACCAACAGAAAAACGGTAAGCCTGTGCATCTTAAGTATGGCATTATCAAAAAAGATCCGAGTCTCCCATAGTGTAGTAGAAGTTTTTTTGAACCCAGTCTTGATCGGAGAGGCTTTCGCTAAAAGAAACGTATCCCGGTACCGCTTTTATAGAAGGAGGGGTCATGGAAAATCCCATATTGTTAAGCCTTTTAGTTATTATGTGTTCAGCAGGAAACCAGGCTTTTAATGGTTTTCCAAAGGCTTTGGGAACAGCCTTTAGCATGTCCGCGAGCATATCTAAGTTAAAGCAATCCATTAAATAGATGAACCTGTCGTCTTCCCTGACTATTGCGAGGGCTTTAGGTGTACCCCAAGTGTTCAACAGCCCTACCACTTTGTATTTGTGGGATGGGTGCTCGAAGTATCTCCATTTTAGATAGTCCCAGTTTTTCGCTATGGAAAACTTCACAAGCCTCGTGTCTCTGTGAAACAAGGACGTGAAGTGTTTCTTGAGGAATGTCTCTTCCCCTGGATTAAAGATCTTTATCTTTTTTCTATCCTCTCCTTCGGAGGGATGAACGACCAATTCGGATATACTTGACAGGGGTTTGTACCCCAGAAAGATGGAACCCAGCTTAAAGTGTCTCCAGTTTGGGAACCCATATAAAAATTCTATTTTGCCTTTGCCCGTATATAATTTGTAAAAAAACTCGACTGTGAGTACAAATAGCCCCTTTTTCTTTATAGCTATCCCCCTTACCGAAGGGTGGCTCATGCAGTCGACAAGTTGAGCTGCTGTGAAGATCTTTCCTTCTTTTACCATTTTTGCTGGTGTGGAAGCACATTGAGTAACGATTTCTCCTTTTAGGAAACCGAGAGTGATAAAAGTGCCATAGGGGTTGTTTCTGAACTCCCAACTCCACCACTGTAAAGACTTCTCATGGCCGAAAACCTTCTTGAAAAGTTCCACTATTTGTCTTTCGCAGCCTTCGTAATAGCTTGTTACTCTAAAGGTGCCTTCCCTGCAAAGGAATAGCTTTACGCCTGAGACACAGCTTAATCTGCTCTTTATATTTGAGGTATCCGCAGTCATAGTTGTATTCTACCTCGCAAACTCACAAGATCTCAACTTTGCACTCATCAACGGACTGAGGGATCTTTATCGGCTCCTTTCCAAGCTTATTGAGAACATCCAGTCGGTGATGGTCTCTGTGTCCATTATCAAAAAGGCTCTTGCAGAATTCATGTTCATACTGCACCTCCCTGGGATTTATTCTCAATGAAAGCCTGCAGGGGGCTTTTGACGTTACGTTTACCCTTACAGCTTCCATTATCTTCTCAACCTTTCCGCTAAGAAACGCTATGGAGTGAAATACAACTTCCTTTGCGCACTCTCCAAGACTTTCTGGAGGTATCACCAGATCAATAAGTCCCGTTTCATCTTCCAGGGTTACAAACATAACTCTTTTCCCTGATCTGGTGGGCGGATTGTGCACTAACACCACTAACCCAGCTACAAGCACTTCTGTGCCGTGGGGAATTCCTTCAAGATCAGAAGCTTTCACAAATCCTAAAGCGTCAAGG
>JALWBK010000084.1:1658-3664 GCA_027037155.1 bacterium
CCTACAAACCTAACTTCTGTGAGAGGAACCCTGATACCCTCTCTCTCAGCCACATATTCAGTAAAGCTGTAATTAACGTGAGGGGGATAAATCGGGATTCCCTTTCTCCTTGCCTCGTTGAGTATGACAAAGCTTGGATATGAACCTACACAGCCTGCATTTAAAAGCCCTATATAGAACTCTCTTGGGTAGTGCGCCTTAAGATAGGCGCTCTGGTAGGTAATGTGAGCAAAGGAAGCTGCATGGGCTTTGCAGAAGCCGTAAGCAGCAAAGGATGCTACCATCCTGAAGATCTCCTCGGCTGTTTCCTTGGTGTATCCTCTTTCAAGAGCACCTGTTATGAACTTTTCTCTTAGCTTTGCCATCTCTTCTGGGCTTCTGTCCCTGGTCATGGCTCTTCTGAAAGCATCGGCCTCGGAGTAATCCATGCCAGCAACCACGTGAGCTATCCTAAGCACCTGTTCCTGGAAGAGAATTACCCCATAAGTCTCTTCCAGGATGGGCTTCAAAGAAGGATGGGAGTAGGAAACCTTTTGCCTTCCGTTCTTTCTGAGAACATAAGGCGATACCATGTTACCCTCAACGGGTCCCGGTCTGAAAAGAGACACTTCGGCTATTATGTGGCTGAACTTCTCGGGTTTTAGTCTTACCACCAGCTGTCTCTGCCCCGGGGATTCAAGCTGGAAGACTCCGAGGGTATCACCTCTTTGGAGTAATGCGTAGGTTTTTCTGTCGTCCAAAGGCAAATTATCTACGTCTATCTCTATGCTCTGCTGCCTAAGGGATTCCAGAGTTTTTCTTATGGCAGTGTGCATTCTGAGACCAAGTAGATCCAGCTTCAAGAGGCCAAGGGCTTCCACGTCGTCTTTATCTAACTGTGCCACCGGAACGCCCTTTGCAGAAGGAATCACCGGAGAGTATCTGGTAAGAGGGCCGTCTGCTATAACCACACCGCTCAAGTGCACCGATGCAGCAAAGGGAAGACCGGTAACGGCTCTTGCAAGGGAAAGAAGTCTTTCTTCCCGCCATACGGGATGGTCTTTCAGTTCCGGGTATCTTTTCAAAGCTTCTTTCTTGCCAAGAAGAGTGAAGTTGTAGGGTATACCCTTTGTGAAAAGAGTTATATCTCTTTCAGGATAACCAAGAGCCTTTGCAACGCACCTTATGGCTCCTCTGGATCTGAAGGAGAGCACGGTAGATACCATGGCCGATGATTCGGGAAAGGATTCAAGCACAAATCTTATCACCTCATCCCTTCTGTCCGAGTCAAAGTCCAGATCAACGTCTGGAAGGTCAAACCTGCCGTGGTTTATGAACCTCTCAAAGAGAAGGTTGTGCTCTACGGGGTCAACCCCTCCCAGAAGAAGATGCACAACTAAAGATCCTGCAGCAGAACCTCTGACGGTGCAGCGTATGTTTTTGGTTTTTGCAAAGTCCCTTACCTTTTTGGCCAGAAGGAAAAAGTCGGGAAGCCCTCTTTCGCCTATTAGGTTCATCTCCTTTTCAAGTCTTTTTATATACTCAGGACGGGTGTACTTTCGTCTCGCAATAGCTAAGAGGCATTCTCTGTACAGGATGCTGAAGGCCTCTTTTTCATTTCTATAGATCCTCGGTGGTTTGGGTGTTCCAAGAGAAAGGTCAAGCTGTATCATGTCAGCAATCTTCTGGGTGTTGTGGATTGCTTCCTTGTAGGGAAAGAATCTTTCAAAGGCTTCCTCAGTGCTAAAAAGATGAAAAGAGTTGTTAGGAAGAGGCTCCACCGGTCTTTTGTGGTGTTCTTTAGCTATTCCCACAAGGATTTTGTGGATTTCATAGTCATCAGATGTGAGGTAGGCAACTTTGTTGGTGGCCACCACTGGTATGTCCAGGTTACGGGAAAGCTCATAGAAGAACCTTTGAACACTCTGATCTGAAGGCAAGTAGTTGTTCTGAAGTTCTATGAAAAGGGATCTTTCTTCAAAGATGCTTTTTAGCTCAAGAAGGTGCTTTTCTGCTTCTTGTTTGAG